>NZ_QUGY01000007.1:0-194468 GCF_003479245.1 Ruminococcus sp. AF17-12 | reverse complement strand
ACATGGAGCTGACTGTTACTAATCGGGTGAGGGCTTGACCAAAAAGCCGAGGAAGCGGGCAAGGCAGGTAAGGGTCATACGGGAGCAAGCTTGCTTGTGGACGTATGAGCATTAGCTGACTTGAACATTTGCGAAGCAAATGACATCGAACGACGGAGTCGTGAGATGACCCCCGCTGGAGTAGCCTAAAAAAACAGGCGATGCAGCGCAAGCTGCGAGCCCGTAAAAAAAGGCAAATCGGCACGCAGGTTAAACTTGATTCAACAAAAATGATTAACCATCAACAAACACATGTATGTAGTTTTTAAGGTACAAACCTTAATAAATAATCCTCCTTAGCTCAGTCGGTAGAGCATGCGGCTGTTAACCGCAGTGTCGTTGGTTCGAGTCCAACAGGGGGAGCATGGTGCCATAGCCAAGTGGTAAGGCAAAGGTCTGCAACACCTCTATCCCCGGTTCAAATCCGGGTGGCACCTCTTAGAAAGCCCTGGAAAGATGAATTTCCAGGGCTTATTTTTCCTATAAAAATGTATTTGCTGAAGACCGTGAAGACAGACTTCTGGAAGATCGGACAGCATCAGGAATTTTTTTCCGTAAGCAGGATTCGTTTACGATTATAAACCAGGTGAAGGTACATGGCATCCTGAGCACGCAAAGCGTCATGCTCTGCAATGGCAGCTCCTTATACAGGAATCCGTTTTATGCCTACCGGCGGGATCAATGCGAAAAACCTTGAGGACTATCTTTCCTGTGACAAAATCCTCTGCTGCGGCGGAAGCTGGATGGTAAAAGGAGATCTTGTGAAGGCAGGAGAATTTGGCAAAATAAGAGAACTGACAGCAGAAGCAAAAAAGCTTGCGGATTCCATAAGAAAGTAATCAAACTTAATACACATATTCAATAAAAAAAGCAGAACCCTGCACAACCAGGCAGAGTTCTGCTTTTTTGTCAATTATTGTGAAAATAGATCAATGAAGTAGGATCGGCAGAAGCTTTTTCCGCTTCAGCTGCCAGATCAGCTACAGGATCCGCAGAAGGTTTCCGAAGATCCATTCGGTAAAGATAAAAGATCCCACCGAAGAAACCGGGAATCAGTCCGGCGTATCCACCGGCACATAAGATCACAGTCAGCTTCACCATCAGTTCTGTCTGAAGTTCCAGACAAACAAGTAATCCTGCAAGAATTCCGGCTGCACTCCATCCAGCTGTCAAAAGTGCAAGAAAAACAGCTGGCGCAGGGGCCTTTTTTAAATTTTGATCTAAGTGATTCCACAGTACTTTATACATAATCCATTCCTCCTGTTTTGCTGGAATTATACTTCTGCTGTTGTCAGCAACAGTCAGCTATAATATTGATTTCCTTTATTTGTCTGTATTATAGAAAAGAAATGTAAAATACAAATGCGCAGGAATGAAAAATCTTTGTAAAATATAAGTAGAAATTGCATTTTGAATTAAGAACCGATATACTTATAAATATAGTTATTAATAATATTCGATCACAGCCGAAAACATTTTTCTACAGCTGTGATACGTGAGTGAGAGAATTAAAAGGGGGCAGATAAAAGCCCCCTGAAATCATATAGAGAGTAAAGAGGAGGGGTGGAAATGGAGCATACGGAAGAATATGTGAAGCTGGAGAATGTATCCAAAATCTATGGCTCAAAAGAAGTGAAGATCATAGCTGTGGATGAGATCAGCTTCCGGATAAAAAAAGGAGAATTTGTGGTTGTGGTAGGACCAAGCGGTGCCGGAAAGACAACGGTGCTGAATATCCTGGGCGGAATGGATAAGGCCACATCCGGCAATGTCTGGATCGATGGAAAAAATATTGCAAAATATACAGACCGGCAGCTGACCGGATACCGGCGGGAGGATATTGGATTTGTATTCCAGTTTTATAATCTGGTGCCAAATCTGACTGCATTGGAGAATGTGGAGCTTGCTCTTCAGATCTGTAAGGATCCTCTGGATGCTAGGACAGTTCTGGAGGAAGTAGGGCTGAGGGAGAGACTGACCAATTTTCCGGCACAGTTATCCGGCGGTGAGCAGCAGAGAGTTTCCATAGCCAGAGCGCTGGCGAAGAATCCAAAGCTTCTGCTCTGTGATGAACCTACAGGAGCGTTGGATTATCAGACCGGCAAGGCAATCCTGAAGCTCCTTCAGGATACCTGCAGGGAACGGGGCATGACGGTTATTGTCATTACTCATAACTCTGCATTGACACCTATGGCCGACCGTGTGATCAAGATCAAAAACGGCAAGGTTTCCAGGATGACTGAAAATGCACATCCCACACCAGTGGAAGAGATTGAATGGTAGGTGACGGAATGAAAGCATTACACAAAGATTTCTGGATGGAGATCCGGAAAAGTAAAGCACGTTTTATCTCGATCTTTCTGATCGTGGCACTGGGTGTTGCATTTTTTTCCGGGATCCAGGCGTCTTCTCCGGATATGAGATATTCCGGAGATGCCTATTATGAAGCGGCAAAGCTGATGGATCTGAAGATCCAGGGAACGCTGGGACTGACGCAGCGTGATGTAAAAGCAGTATCGGACATTGACGGTGTGGAACTGGCTGAAGGCGGTTACTCTACGGATGTTATGAGTGGAGAGGACGATGCCAGGAAGGTTCTTCATCTGGAATCCATCAGCAGCAATTTTAATCTGCTCACAGCAGATGAAGGAAGGATACCGGAAAAAAGCGGCGAGATTTTTCTGGACAAGCCATTTGCAAAGAATCGGGGGTATAAAATCGGGGATACCATATCTGTCAGTGAGGATGGAGACAGTGAGCTTCTGAAAAAAACAACCTATACAGTTGTGGGAATCGGAAGCAGCCCTCTTTATATTTCATTTAACAGAGGAAATACGACTCTTGGATCCGGTGAGGTCAGCGGCTTCGGATACATTCTTCCAGAGGATTTTGATCAGGAAGCTTTTACCCAGATCTATATTATGGTCCATGAATCCGGGGATGTGATCAGCTATACCGATGCTTACGACAATCTTATCAGGAAAATACAGAAGCGTGTGGAAGGCATCGAAAAAGAACAGTGCAGCCTGCGCTACGAGGAGATCGTCGCAGAAGCCAATGAAAAACTGGATGATGCCAGAAAAGAGCTTGAGGACGGAAAGAAGGAATCAGAGGAAAAACTTGGCGACGCGAAGAAAAAGCTGGATGATGGGCAGAAGAAGTATGAGGATGGAAAAAAAGAGTACGAAGATGGAAAACAGCAGCTCAGTGATGCAAAAAAGGAGCTGACCGATGGAAAACAGCAGCTTGCTGACGGAAGAAAGCAGATTGAAGATGGATGGTCTCAGCTTAACAGCGCAAAACAGCAGGTGGAAGACGGTCTGTCCCAGTTAAATTCTGCCAGATCCCAGCTTGCCGACTCCGAAGCACAGATAAATGAGAAGCAGGCAGAGCTGACTGCCGGATATGAACAGCTGAATGCCGCAAAACAGCAGGTAAGTGACGGTGAGGTCCAGCTCCGGGAAGCGGAGAAAACACTGGAAAGCAAACAGGCTGAGCTTGACAGTGGAAGAGAACAGTTGGAAACGGGAAAGAGTACGATCAAAGAAACAAAGGCTGCTCTTACTGGTCAGAAAGAACAGTGTGAGGCAGGACTTGTACAGGTTTCCGAGGGCGAATCCCAGATCAGTTCCAGTGAAGAAGCCCTTTCCGGGCAGCAGGCACAGCTGGATGAACTGACCAGCCAGAAAGAGGCATTAAGCAGTCAGGCGGCGGAGCTGCAGGCACAGTATGACGCCGGTGCGGAAGCAGGAAAAACCGAGGAAGAGCTGGCGGAGCTTTCCACGCAGATCCAGACTTTAAATGGTCAGATCAGTGCAATGGAAGAACAGATAAATGCCGGTCAGGCCCAGATCGACGGGGCGCAGGCAGAGCTTACTGCAAAAAAATCAGAGCTGGCCCAGACAAGAGCTGAACTGGAGAGCAGCCTAGGTCAGATCAATGAGGGCTTCAGCCAGATCAAAGAACAGGAAGAGACACTTTCCGGGACAGAGGCACAGCTGAACGAAGGCCAGGAAGAACTGGATAAAGGGAAAAAAGAACTGGAAACAAAGAAAGCAGAGCTTTCCGCGGCAAAAGAAGAAATTGCGGCAAACCAGGCAACTCTGGATGATGGCCAGAGCCAGCTGGATTCGGCCAGAGCCCAGCTCAGCTCAGGGCGGCAGCAGCTGGAGGAAAAACAGGCCCAGTTAAATGCCGGTCAGGCAGAGATCCAGGCCAATACAGAAAAGCTTACCAGTAGTCAGGCAGAACTGGATGCAAATGAACAGAAGCTCCTGGATGGTGAAAAAGAGATCCGGGAAAATGAACAGAAATTAAAAGACGCCAAAAAAGACCTGGAGGACGCCAAAAAGAAGCTTTCCGATGGAAAGAAAGAATATCAGGACGGCAAAAAAGAAGCCGATGACAAAATTGCGGAAGCCCAGCAGAAGATCGAGGATGCCCAGAAAGAGGTGGATGATATTGAAACACCGGAATGGATCATCTCCGACCGCAATGACCTTCCGGAATATTCGGATTTTGGTGATAACGCAGAGCGACTGAAAAACATCGGAAAGGTTTTCCCGATGATATTCTTCCTTGTAGCGGCTCTGATCAGTCTTACCACGATGACACGAATGGTGGAGGAACAGCGAACCCAGATCGGAACCATGAAAGCGCTGGGATACGGAAAGACAGCCATCGCATCCAAGTATCTCAGCTACGCATTTCTGGCTACAGTAGGCGGAAGTATCGCAGGAGTACTTTTCGGAGAAAAGGTTCTTCCGTTTATCATTATCCAGGCGTATGGAATCATGTACTGGAATATTGGCGATCACATGCAGTTGGATTATGAGTTACAATATGCACTGATCGCTTCCGGGGCAGCGGTGATCTGTACTATGGGCGCTACACTGTTTTCCTGCGCAAAGACCCTGGCAGAAACACCGGCATCTCTGATGCGTCCGCCTGCACCGAAAGAAGGAAAACGGATCCTTATTGAACGGATTAGCTTTATCTGGAAGCATCTGAGCTTTTCCTGGAAATCGTCCATGCGAAATCTTTTCCGTTATAAAAAGCGTCTTTTTATGACCATTTTCGGAATTGCAGGAAGCATGGGACTGATGCTTGTAGGATTCGGACTTTATGACTCCATTATGGATATTGCGATTCTCCAATATGACCAGATCCAGCACTATGATGCCATGGTGATCAATGATGAGGATGCCACAGACAGCCAGGAAAAGGATCTTCTGAAATTCCTGGACGGAAACAGCGAGATCGATCACTATACCCGTGTGCAGCTCACCAAGATGACGGCACCAAAAGAAAAGGGAAGTGTCAGTATCTATGTGTATGTTCCGGAAAATACGGAAAATTTTAAAGAGGATGTAACGTTACGTGACAGAAAGTCCCACGAGCAGTATGAGCTTACCGATGATGGAGCGGTGATCTGTGAAAAAACGGCTTCTCTTATCGGTGTGAAAACAGGAGACGAGATTACCCTGGAGAAAGACAACAGAAAATATAAAGTAAAGATCACTGCTGTCACGGAGAACTATATGGGACATTACGTTTACATGACCCCACCCTGCTATGAAAAAACATTCGGAGAGAAACCGGAATATTCAAGTACAGTATATACTATGAAAGAGGATGCAGAGAGTGATCTGGAAACTCTTGGAAATGCGATCCTGAAATATCCGGCAGCCTTAAGCACCAGCTATACAAGCAGCACAGCAGGTCAGGTAGAGCGAATGCTGGGATCCCTCGGAGCGGTGATCTGGGTCCTGATCATTTCTGCCGGAATGCTGGCATTTGTGGTACTGTATAATCTGAACAACATCAATATCACAGAGCGTCAGAGAGAGCTTGCAACATTGAAGGTCCTGGGATTTTATGATGGCGAAGTTTCCCAGTATGTATTCAGGGAAAATATCCTGCTGTCCTTCATAGGGATTCTGGCAGGCGCAGTGTTCGGAATCTTCCTCCACCGGTATGTGATCACAACCGTTGAGGTAGATGCGGTGATGTTCGGAAGAAATATCAAGCCAATAAGCTTTGTCTACAGTGGGCTCATTACCTTCGGATTCTCCATGTTTGTAAATATGGTGATGCATTTTAAGCTGAAAAAGATCAATATGGTAGAGTCACTGAAGAGCGTGGAATAAAATAATGAAATGATAAGACTGCCTGCATACAGGAATTTTACATATTTCCCTGTATGCAGGCAGTTTTGTAATGAATATCCTGAAAGACTGGGATGACCATGATCTGCCTGAAGCTAATTTTGTAAGTATTTCACAATTGAAATGTAAACGTTTTCCTATAAAATGTAACCATAGAATTCTTCCGGAGGAATTTTAAATATGGCAAATATAGATATTAAATTTATCGCGAAAAAAAGCGGGTGTTCGATCGCTACAGTTTCCCGTGTTATCAACCGTTCCAAACCAGTCAGCGAGAAGCTGCAGAAAAGAGTGGTAGATACCATCAGAAAGTACAATTATAATCCCAGCGTTCACGCACAGTATCTGGCTGGTAAGAAGTCAAAACTGTTCGG
The DNA here is from genome assembly GCF_003479245.1 of Ruminococcus sp. AF17-12. Lineage (NCBI taxonomy): Bacteria > Bacillati > Bacillota > Clostridia > Eubacteriales > Oscillospiraceae > Ruminococcus > Ruminococcus sp. AF17-12. Next base: position 187,888 of record NZ_QUGY01000007.1, on the reverse strand, counting down.
CTTTATAATGACAAACTACATTAATCAGTATCAGCTTCTGTTGTTTCGGTATCTGAATGAGTTTGCATGTAAGATGGGATATGGCTGTATTATCCGTTATTGCAATTCAGGATTTGAGGAAAAACTGGAAGCATTAAGAGAACTGGAGATCAGAGGAATCGAAGTCTGCTTTAGCCTTTTTCTGCTCTCACGGGAAGAGGAAGCGTATATAAAAGAACATTTTAGGATTAAAGTCTGTCATATGCAGTCACCGGAAATGCGTTTGAATATCATGGAAAAAAATGAAAGCTCTGTCTATGAGACCATATGCTATCTTGCCCAGCTTGGCCACAGAAGGATAGGGGGCATCTTTTGCATTGACGAAATGGACGACAGCTTCCTTATTGCAAGGAAACGGGGATTTTTAAGAGCTGTAAGGCAGATGCAGCTGGATCAAGAAGAATCCCTGATCGGTCAGATCCATGGAGACTATGAAAAAAGCAGTCTGATTTCTGTGATAGAGAAGATATTTGTACCTCAAAAGCTGCCAACGGCATTGTTTTGTTACAGCGATGAAGTTGCGATAGAGGTAATGTCCTGGATCATGAAGCATGGTTACAGAATTCCGGAGGACGTATCTGTAGTTTCGTTTGACGGTATTCCGTTTGCGGAACGCATAACGCCCTCACTGTCTACGATCAGTCAGCCGGTAGAATATCAGGCAAAAAGTATCATAAACGGCATGCTGTATCTACAGGATGGAGTCGAGAGACCATGTGATGAAAAGGAAAATGAATATCTGCTGCAGATCCGTGACAGTGTGGGAATTCCTGGTCATTATGAAAAATAGGAGGAAAAATATGAAAGCGAAAAAATTAATTGCCGCCGGTATTGCGGCATCAATGTCACTGCTGACTCTTGCAGGATGCGGAACAGCCGGAAATGCTGGCAATTCTGGAGGAGACACCGCTAAAGAAGATACCGTCAAGGAAGATACCGCTAAGCGAGGGCGAAGACTCTGATAGAAGCTGCAGAGCACAGCGTTGGAAGCAAAGAAGGAGCAGTATCTGCAAGAATGGAGATCCGAATGCTTCTGGAGGACTATGAATCCAGAAATACACGTCTGCAGGAAGTTATGGTTCTAATTGAAGAACTGGTAAAACAGATTCCGATGGCTGAAAAGCTGTTAGGGATCAAAGGTGTGGGAATCAGGACAGTGTCAGGGTTCCTTGCAGAAGTAGGTGATATTAGCCGCTTCAGCAATCCGAAGGAACTGCAGAAGCTTGCAGGATTGGCATTGGTTGAAAATAGTTCAGGAAAGCACAAGGGCGAGACAACAATAAGCAGACGGGGCCGAAAGAGACTCAGATACCTGCTCTTTGAGGTTGCAATGTCGCTTGTAGCGAAGAATCCGGAGTTCAGAGAACTCCATAATTATTACACAACCAGAAAACTGAATCCATTAAAGAAGATGCAGTCACTTATGGCGGTTGCGGCCAAGCTGATACGTGACTTTTATGCGATGCTGACAAAAGGTGTGGCTTATGATCCCCAAAAGCTGGTCAGTGATATCAGGAGACCGGCAGCTTATCTGCAAGTAGCGTAAGAAAAAAGTAACTATAGTAGAGGTTGTCATCTGGGCAGCCACTGAATCAAACAGAATGTAACAGATAACGTCCACTGATCACAGTGCTGGTACAGGAAGCAAGTCAGTAATCAACAATACAAAGAATGAGCCAGTAGTCGGCAGAAATAGTCACCATGGGGCATATGACCCCGTTAAGGAGCATAGCTGACACATGAGATTTGAAAAGAAGAAATATATTCTTGCAAAAGTAAATCAGATTTTAATCGGGTATTACCATTATTATGGAATAAGTGATAACTATCAAATGATGGATAACTTCCGTAAGAGAGTTATTCAGATTCTTTATTTTTGGATGAATAGGCGTAGTCAGAGGAAAAGTTATACATGGGATGGATTCAATTAGTTTTTGAAGGAGCATCCTATAGTAAGACCACGTATTTATGTGAGCCTATATGGATAATCTGAGGCATAAGTGTCGTGAAGAGCCGTATGCCTGAATTGGGCACGTACGGATCTGTGGGGGATATACCTAGTAATAGGTGTTTCTACCCGACAAGTTAGGACCTCTGGAGACAGAGATGATCCTGGTGGATATAGGAGGTTAGCTGCCCTAGAGGGATGGGTATACACAAGGCCAGTAAAGCGGAAATCAATGACGTTTTATTTCGTATACCTTCTAACCACTATTTCAGTACTTGATATATCGAAATGCTTATAGCTTTGGCTTATTCACTGGGATATAAAGGTTGAAAAACCTTGAATTTTCAATAAAAAACACTTGATTATATGAGGAGGAGACGAGCATGAAAAAAGTATTATACGAGGAATTACTTCCGGAAGAATGTGTACAGAGGATAAAGGAGATGCCGGTTGCCTATCTGCCACTTGGCACACTGGAATGGCATGGTCCGCATATGCCTCTTGGAGCTGACGGGATCCAGTCAAAAGAACTGTTTGTCCGGGTGGCGGAAAAGGTCGGTGGTGTAGTGCTTCCGATGCTGTTCATGGGACCTGACCGTTTATTTGATGATCGGGGAACTGTATTTTATGGAATGGATATCAATACAGAGGGCGCACTGAATACTTATTGTGCCCAGCAGATGAAAGGCAGTGCTTACTGGATGGAAAAGGGACTGTTTCAGGATCTGCTGCGCAGTATTTTTGCACAGCTTTCCAGAGCAGGAGTCCGCATCGTTGTGGGACATGGACACGGTCCGTCAACAAATGCATTTCAGGAAATGAAGGAAGAGGCAGAAGAAAAATACGGACTGTGCATTATGACAGCATGGACCTATGCGGATGATGAGAGACTGAAATATCAGAATGATCATGCCGGAGCAAATGAGACCTCTATTGTAATGGCTGTTCGGCCGGAACTGGTTGACTTTGGACAGGTAAAAGAAGATGAGAGTAATCTGATCGGTATTGCAGGACGTCATCCGGTCCGAGAATCATCGGAAGCATTCGGAAATGAAATTCTGGAATATACAATGAAAACACTGATCGCAGGCATTGAGAAGGAGTACAAAACAATAAAAGAAAGATAGATAAAAAAATATCTCCATTGGAAAAAATAACCGGTGGAGATATTCTATTTTATTTTGATTTTTACTTTTGAAATAAGGTCTCTGTCTTGACAAAAAAAGAAAATTTCATTATAGTAGGAACATGGCAAAGGTGTTGAATAAGAGGAGTATGCAGATCTACGCTGACAGAGAGAAATGCACAGACGCAAGAGAAGCGCAGGCTGAAAGGCATTTTCAGATGGAGGACTGCAGAAGGTAGCTTAGGAGCCGGGAAACTGAAAGCAGAAATGCAGAACAGATGCAGATGCTGCTGTGTAGGTTTTCACGTACCCCGCGTTAAGGGACAAGAGATAGACGGGAATAACAGATGTTTTTTCCGGATAATGAAGGTGGTACCGCGAGAATGATCGCCCTTCGCACATTAGTTATTGGCTTTTGTGTGGAGGGCGTGTTTTTTCTTGCAGAGAACAGGAGCATTTTAAGGTTCCTATAATCAGAAAGATTCAGGAGGAAAACATGAGTAAAGAACTTGCAAAGACTTATGATCCCAAGGGTATTGAGGATCGTCTGTACAAAAAATGGATGGATAACGGATACTTCCATGCAAAAGTTAATCCGGACAAAAAACCTTTTACAATTGTAATGCCGCCGCCCAATGTAACCGGACAGCTGCATATGGGACATGCACTGGATGAGACCATGCAGGATATCCTGATCCGTTTCAAAAGAATGCAGGGCTATGAGGCTCTCTGGCAGCCGGGAACTGACCATGCAGCCATCGCTACAGAGGTTAAGGTAACAGAGAAACTTCGTAAGGAAGGGATTGATAAGAACGAGATCGGCCGTGACGAATTTATGAAACATGCCTGGGCATGGAAAGAGGAGTACGGCGGAAAGATCATCAACCAGCTGAAAAAGCTGGGAGCATCTGCAGACTGGGAGCGTGAGCGCTTTACCATGGATGAGGGCTGCTCCAAGGCTGTTCAGGAAGTATTTATCCGCCTTTATGAGAAAGGCTATATCTACAAAGGCTCCAGGATCATCAACTGGTGTCCGGTATGCCAGACCTCTATTTCTGATGCAGAGGTTGTACATGAGGACCAGGACGGATTTTTCTGGCACATCAATTATCCCATCGTAGGTGAGGAAGGACGTTTTGTTGAGATCGCGACCACTCGTCCGGAGACACTTCTCGGCGATACAGCAGTTGCTGTAAACCCGGAGGATGAAAGATATAAAGACCTTGTAGGAAAGATGCTGAAGCTTCCTCTTACAGACAGAGAGATCCCGGTTATTGCCGATGAGTATGTTGACAAGGAATTCGGAACAGGCTGCGTTAAGATCACACCGGCACACGACCCCAACGACTTTGAGGTTGGACGCCGTCATAACCTTGAGGAGATCAACATCTTAAATGATGATGCCACCATCAACAGTCTTGGCGGAAAATATGCAGGTATGGACCGTTACGAGGCACGTAAGGCCATGGTAGAGGACCTGAAGGAGCAGGGACTTCTTGTAAAGGTTGTTCCGCACAGCCACAGTGTTGGTACCCATGACCGCTGCGGTACAACGGTAGAGCCGATGATCAAACCACAGTGGTTTGTAAAAATGGACGAAATGGCAAAAGCTGCTATCAAAACTCTGGACGACGGAAACCTTCAGTTTGTTCCGGCACGTTTTGACAAGACTTACCTGCACTGGCTGGAGAATATCCGTGACTGGTGTATTTCCCGTCAGCTTTGGTGGGGACACAGGATCCCGGCTTATTACTGCGATGAGTGCGGTGAGATGGTGGTTGGAAGAGAGATGCCGGAGAAATGCCCGAAATGCGGATGCACACATATGCATCAGGATGAGGACACTCTGGATACCTGGTTCAGTTCCGCACTGTGGCCGTTCTCCACACTTGGATGGCCGGATAAGACACCGGAGCTTGAGTATTTCTATCCTACAGATGTTCTGGTAACCGGATATGATATCATCTTCTTCTGGGTTATCCGTATGGTATTCTCCGCACTGGAGCAGACCGGTGAGACACCGTTCCACCATGTACTGATCCACGGTCTGGTACGTGACTCACAGGGACGTAAGATGAGTAAGTCTCTTGGAAACGGTATCGATCCGCTGGAGGTTATCGACAAATACGGCGCAGATGCCCTTCGTCTGACACTGATGACAGGTAATGCACCTGGAAATGATATGCGTTTCTACTGGGAGCGTGTAGAATCCAGCCGTAACTTTGCAAATAAGATCTGGAATGCTTCCCGTTTCATTATGATGAACCTGGAGGGCAAGACAGTAACAGCGCCGGAAGACCTGAACGCACTGTGCAACGAGGATAAATGGATCCTTTCCAGACTGAACACAGTGATCCGTGATGTTACTGAGAATATGGATAAATATGAGCTTGGAATTGCCGTACAGAAGGTCTATGATTTCCTGTGGGATGAGCTCTGTGACTGGTATATCGAGATGGCAAAGGTAAGACTGTGGAAGGCAGAGGAAAACCCGGCAGCAGCAAACGATGCACTGTGGACACTCCGCACTGCGCTGACACAGGGACTGAAGCTTCTTCATCCGTTCATGCCGTTTATCACAGAAGAGATCTACTGCACACTGCTTCCGGATGAAGAGTCCATCATGATCTCCGACTGGCCGGTATACAGAGACGAGATGGATTTTGCAGATGCTGAGAAAGCAGTTTCAAGCTTCCAGGAGGTTGTACGTGGAATCCGTAACACCAGAAACGAGATGAACGTACCGCAGAACAGAAAGACCAATATCTACATCGTAGGCAAGGATGCAGAGTGCTGTGCACGTTTTGAGTCCTGCAAGAAATCCTTTACAAACCTTGCGTTTGCAAAAGAGATCCACGTACAGCAGGATAAGAACGGAATCGGTGAGGATGCGGTATCCATCGTTGTGGCAGACGGTGTGGTTTATCTGCCGCTGGAGGATCTGATCGACCGTGAAAAAGAGATCGAACGTCTCACAAAAGAGCAGGAGCGACTTACAAAAGAGATCGCACGCTGCGAGGGAATGCTGAACAATCCGAATTTTGTGAACAAGGCACCTGCAGCCAAGGTAGAGGCAGAGAAGGAGAAACTTGAGAAATACAAAGAGATGAAAGAGAAAGTGAACCTGCAGTTAACACAGATGGTGAAATAACGAAGGAGTGTTTTAATGAAGTGGTGTAACTTTTTCAATAAGATTTCGCTGATACTTCAGGCTCTGGGCTGTGCAGTCCTGTACTTTGTGATCGAGGCCATATGCAGGCACTCGTTCACAGAGGCGTGGACCTACATGACCACAAAGCCGCTTGTATTTGCTTATAATGCAGCGTTTATCTTTACGACGATGCTGATTGTTTATCTCTTCCGAAAGAGAATTTTCTGGCGTATCTTTGTGGGCAGCTTATGGCTGTTTCTGGGAATCGTAAACGGTGTGCTTCTTCTCAATCGTGTCACACCGTTTACAGGACCGGATGTGAAGAATCTGACAGATGGTCTCAGTATTGCAAAAAAATATCTGACCCATACCCAGATGACCATAGGTGCAGTTCTTCTGGGAATTGCGGTTCTGATCCTTCTGATCATCCTGATAAGGTCGCCGAAGTACAGAGGCAAGCTGAAATATAAGGTGAATATTCCACTGGTCCTGGTTGGGGTTCTTGCATTTGGAGGAATCACACAGCTTGCTCTGGAAAAAAGAGTTCTTTCCAATTATTTTGGAAATATTGCCATAGCTTATGAGGATTACGGATATCCTTACTGTCTGGCAACGACGATCTTTAATACCGGAATCAGTGCTCCGAGAGATTATTCCAAAAGCGAGATCAAAAGGATCGAGAAGTCGGAAGAAAATCTTCCGGAAACGAAAGAAGGCAGTCATCCGAATATTCTGTTTTTACAGCTGGAGTCCTTTTTTGATCCTACGCTGGTAAATTATCTGGAGCTGTCAGAAGATCCTATTCCGAATTTCAGAAAGCTGATGAAGGAGTATTCCTCCGGATATTATAAGGTACCTTCCGTAGGAGCCGGAACCGCAAATACTGAGTTTGAATCCATTACCGGAATGAGCCTTCATTATTTTGGACCGGGAGAGTATCCTTACAAGAGTATCCTTAAGGAAACTACATGTGAGAGCGCACCGTATGTTCTGAAGAATCTGGGCTATACTGCTCATGCAGTACATAATAATGAGGCGAATTTCTACGGAAGAAGAAGTATTTTTCCGAATCTGGGATTTGATACCTTCACTTCGGCAGAGTATATGAAGGATGAAAACCAGAAGAATTCGTTGGGCTGGACCAAGGATAGTGTCCTCACCGATGAGATCGTCAAGTGTCTGGATTCTACAGAAGGGCCTGATTATGTATATACTATTTCCGTACAGGGACATGGAGATTATCCTTCAGAACCGGTACTGGAAAATCCGGAGATCACAGTTTCCGGGGCACCTACTGACGAGCTGAATAATAAGTGGGAGTATTATGTAAATCAGATCCATGAGATGGATAATTTTGTCAAAGAGCTGACTGACAGGCTGGCAGATTATCCGGAGGATGTGGTACTGGTCATGTATGGTGATCATCTGCCGACCATGGGACTGACCGTGGAGGATGTGGAGAATAAATATCTGTTCCAGACAGAGTATGTGATGTGGGATAATTTCGGACTTAAGAAAAAGAAAGAAAATCTTGCGGCATACCAGATGGCAGCAGAGGTTATGGACCGTGTAGGTATCCATGAGGGAAATGTTTTCAAGTATCATCAGGCAAGAAGAAACACCAAAAATTATCAGGTGGATCTGGAGACCCTGCAGTATGATCTTCTCTACGGAAAGCAGTATACATATGACGGAGCGAATCCTTTTGAGCGAACAAAGATGCGTATGGGAATCTATGATACCACGCTGAATTCCATTCAGGTTGTGTCTGAGACGGATCACACCTATTATATCCAGGGGACAAACTTTACGCCGTCCAGCCAGGTGAAGATCAACGGAGAATGGTATGATACGGTTTACGTGAATCCTACCAAGCTGATCATTACCGGAAAGGAACTGGATGATTTTGACCGGCTCTCGGTAGTGCAACGAAGCAACAGTTCCACAAGAAAGGCCATGACAAAGAGCCATGACCGGGCGGTTTATGCGCTGCTCGCTGACAGCAAGTGGAAGCTTGACAGTGAAAAGAGCAGTTCTGATACAGGGTCAATGGAGGAAACGGATACAGCGTTAGAAACGGAATCCACAGAAGATTCCGGTGAAGAAAACAGTACAGACAACCAGTAAATGGCATAGAAAAGATACTCCGATACAAAAAATGTCGGATAAAATATTACGATTAGGACTGGACATCTTCCACCACTATTATATAATGGTATCGTAACGAACAGGAGGGGAGAAGCTTTTCTCCCCAAAAGTTCTTTACGAATACATTATAGATAAGTGATGGTTTTTTTTATGAATTACGAAGAAGCAGTTGCGTATATTGAAGATATACCGAGATTTACTACTAAGAACAGCCTGGACCATACCAGAGAATGCTTAAGAAGACTTGGAGATCCGCAGAGGAAATTCCGTGTGATCCATGTGGCAGGAACCAACGGAAAGGGAAGTACCTGTGCTTTTATCACATCGGTCCTTCGGGAAGCAGGATATTCCTGCGGACTTTTTACATCTCCTCATCTGGTGGAGATCAACGAGCGTTTTCAGATCAACGAGGAAATGATCGATGACGATACTTTCCTTCGTGCTTTTGAAAAAGTTAAAAAGCTTTCCGATGAGCTGGTTGCGGAGGGAAGCTATCATCCCACCTATTTTGAGACACTCCTTCTGATGGGAATGGTGATCTTTGCAGAAGCCGGCGTGGATTATGTAACACTGGAGACCGGTCTTGGCGGACGTCTGGATGCAACCACTGCTGTGGAGGATCCGGCAGCCTGTGTGATCACATCCATCAGCCTCGATCATATGCAGTATCTTGGAAATACAGTTTCCGAGATCGCAGGAGAGAAGGCAGGGATCATGGTGCCGGGTGTTCCGGTGATCTACGATGGAAATGATCCGGATGCGGCCGGAGTGATGCGTGAGCATGCAGAGAAGCTGGGATGTCCATATTATGAGCTGAAACGGGAAGACACAGAGATCCATAAGATCACAAAGGACGGAATCCGATTTTCTCTTAAGGACGAGACATATGGCGATACCGTATTTGATATACCGTTTATCGCCCGTTATCAGGTTATGAATGCAGCGCTTGCGGTGAAAACCATTCAGGTACTGGAAGATCAGATTCCGGCATCTCTGGAGGCTCTGAAGGCTGGTATGGCAAAAACACGCTGGCAGGGAAGGATGGAAACGGTTCTTCCGGGTGTGATCGTGGATGGCGCACATAACGAAGACGGTGTTGAGAAGTTTGTAGAGACAGCAGAACATTTCCAGAAGGAATTTCCTCTGACTCTGCTGTTTTCCGCAGTGGATGACAAGGACTATACGGATATGATCCGCACGATCTGTAGCAGGATCCGTTTTCGACATGTGATCGTCACACAGGTAGGCGGATACCGCAAAGTTCCGGTAGAAGAGCTTGCGGAGATCTTCCGTGAAGACGGAGTGCCGGAAGTGGAAGCAATAGAGGATGTTCCAGCAGCTTTTGAACGGGCAGTAAAGGAAAAAGGTGAGGATGGAATGCTGTTCTGTGTAGGATCCCTTTATCTGGTCGGTGAGATCAAGGCTGTGATCAGGAGGAAAAAATTATGATCGATTACGAAGAGGAACTGAAGAAATTTGAACCATGTCTGGATGTGGCAGATGTAGAAGGTGTCATTTATGACCGGGAGATCACAGATATCATGGATGTACTCCAGGAGATGCTGCGTGAGGTCAAGAGCAACAGACGTGTAAGATAAGGAGAAGTGGATGAACTGCATAAACTGTGGAGCGTTCCTGACGGATACAGATCTGGATTATTGTCCGCACTGTGGAGCCAATGTACTGATCCAGAAGAAGGTGGATTATCTTTCCAAGCTTTATTATAATCAGGGGCTGGAAAAAGCCAGCATCCGGGATCTGTCCGGGGCGATCAGCTGTCTGAAGCAAAGTCTTGCCTATGACAAACGGAATATCCGTGCAAGAAATCTTCTTGGTCTTGTATATTTTGAGACCGGTGAGGTGGTTGCCGCACTGAGTGAGTGGGTCATCAGCAAGAATATCCAGAAGAACCGAAATCTGGCTTCAGAATATATTGCCAGGCTTCAGGCAAACCAGAACAAACTGGAAACAATCAACGAAAGCATCAAGAAATATAACAATGCCCTTGCCATGTGTAGGGAAGGCCATGAGGATATGGCGGCCATCCGCCTGAAAAAGATCCTGTCCCAGAATCCCAAGCTGATCAAGGGGTATCATCTTCTTGCTCTGATCCAGATGAAGAATCAGGAGTGGAATAAGGCGAGAAGAACACTGAAAAAAGCAGCCAGGATCGACAAGACCAATACCACCACACTTCGTTTCCTGCGTGAAGTTGACGAGCAGACGGGTGTTACCACAAAGATGGAAAAACGGCGTAAGGGCTTGTTTGGAAATGAAAAAAATGAGAATGATAATATTTCAGGAGAAATCGTTGTAAGGCCGTCGTCTTATAAAGAAAGATCAAAGATATCACTTTTCTTTACCACGGTACTTGGATTTGCGGCAGGTGCGGCAGCATTCTGGCTCCTTGTACTGCCAGCTGTGAAACAGGATATTTACAGGCAGGCCAATCAGCAGATCATACAGTACAGTGATTCTCTTTCCAGCCAGAGCGTGGAGCTTACCAAAGCTCAGGGAGAAGCTGCCCAGTCCAGTGATACGGCAGATGCAGTTGCCAAGCAGGCAGAGGAAGAGCAGAAACGCAGTCAGAGCTATGAGGCTTTGTTTAATGCATATACTGCCATGCAGCAGGAGGATCTGGATACAGCGGCGCTGGAACTACAGAAGGTATATGTGGATACACTGTCAGATTCTGCAAAGGGGATTTACAGTACTATCAGCGGAAAGACCGGTGTAAGCGGGATCGAGAGCGGAGCTTCTGACGGAACGTCCAGTGCTGACAGCAGCACAGATGGAACAGCTGAAGCTGGAGCGGATGCCGCAGCTTCGGCGGGAGAAGATGCACAGAGCCCTGACGGAGATTCCGGAGAAGACAGCAGCTACAGTGACGGAGGATATGAGGATTCCTCTTACGATGGAGGTTATACAGAATAAAAAAGATCATAACTCATACAGAGGAGAAACCTCGGATAAGGGGAATGTGCGTTGGCGCATTCCTCTTTTTTTACCCTTTGGTCATGAGAAATGGAATAAAAAATCAAAAATGGGGGAATGATAGAATGACATCAGGTTTTGAAAAATCCGGAACCGTGCTGACTGTACATCTTCCGGCGGAACTGGATCATCCGGCTTCTGATGAGATTCGGAGAGATTCAGACCGAATTATTGGACATAACTATATAAAAAATATGATTTTTGATTTCTCAGAGACCGTTTTTATGGACAGTTCCGGGATCGGTCTGCTGATGGGTAGGTACCGGGCACTTGGCATGAGGGGGAAATGTGTGCAGGTTGTCAATGTGAACAGTCATATTGCAAAGCTTTTACGGCTATCCGGAGTGGGAAAATATATTGAAATCTGTGGAATTAAAAAATCGGCAGGTGAACAGGAGGGTGTTTATGATGGAAAACACAAATGAAATGACGATCATTTTTGACAGCAGACCGGTAAATGAAGCACTGGCAAGAGTTGCTGTGGCTTCATTCTGCACACAGCTGAATCCTACGCTGGAGGAAATTTCGGATCTGAAGACCGCAGTATCGGAGGCAGTGACCAACTGCATCATACACGGGTATGAAGGGGAGATACATAAGATTCGGGTAGAATGTCGTCTCCGGGGGCAGGAGCTTCAGGTAGATGTGACAGATCACGGAGCCGGGATCCCGGATATCAAAAAAGCCATGGAGCCTCTGTTTACCACAAAGGCTGATAAAGACCGCTCCGGTATGGGGTTTACATTCATGGAGGCGTTTATGGATGAGCTTCAGGTGGAATCGGAGGTTGGCCGTGGAACTACAGTGCACATGAAAAAGATCATCAGGAGGTAACTATGGATCGTACTCTTGTCCTCATCGGGCGTGCACACCAGGGGGATAAAGCGGCAAGAGATCTTTTGTTTGAGGAAAATACAGGACTGATATACAGTGTGGCAAAGCGTTTTCTGGGACGAGGGGTGGAGATGGAGGATCTGTTCCAGATCGGCAGCATCGGACTTCTGAAAGCTGTGGATAAGTTTGACATGTCCTATGATGTGAAATTTTCCACCTATGCCGTTCCCATGATCATCGGAGAGATCAAACGTTATCTCAGGGACGACGGGATACTGAAGGTAAGCCGTTCTCTGAAGGAAAACCATTACAGGATCTATCAGGTGAGAGAAGCACTGACACGCCGGCTGGAGCGGGAACCTACGACGGGAGAAATGGCAGAGGAAATGGGAATTTCCATAGAAGAACTGGTAATGACCATGGAATCCGGTGCAGAGGTGGAATCTCTTCACAAAACGATCTATCAGGGTGAGGGAACGGAGATTTCTCTGATGGACAAGCTTCCGGAAAAAGAAAACCGGCAGGAAAAAGTACTGGACAGGATTTTTCTGGAAGAGATACTGGGAACTCTGGAGGCAAAGGAGCGGAGGCTGATCTATATGCGGTATTTTCAGAACATGACCCAGATGGAGATCGCCCATGAGCTTGGCGTATCCCAGGTACAGGTATCCAGAATGGAAAAGAGGATCCTGCGCAGTCTGCAGGAATCCGCAGAGAAAAAATAAAAGAGAGCCATGAGAAATGCTGCTGTTTTCTCATGGCTCCTTTTTGTGGGTAGCAGATTTAGTCAGACTGCTGCTTTTTTATGAAAAAGTACATTTTTGTATTTGGAAAGTGCTCCAAGAAGGATCATACCGATCACACCGGCTGAGATAAATTCGCCGGCTCCTACTGTGAGCATCATAAACGGGATAGGAAGGTTAATGCCATATCCGTAACGAAGCACAAGAGGAACGATCACAATGTTGGAAACGATCGGCGGGATTGGGGCTGTCCATTTGCCTGTATTGCGAAGCTTGTAGGTAAAGAATGCACCGATAAGTGTGGCAATGCTTCCGAAAATGATGTCAACCGGAATCGCACCGCCAAGAAGATTGGCGATGATACATCCCACGAACAGTCCCGGGATGGCAGCCGGTGTGAAGAACGGAAGCACGGTCAGCGCCTCGGAAAACCGGATCTGAACTTCACCGAAGCTAAGTGGCGCGAATACCAGTGTCAGGACAACATATACAGCTGCAATGGCAGCTCCCTGTACCAGAAAATGAGTACCTTTGTTTTTCATGTTTTTTATTCTCCTTTAGTTTTGTTTTACGAGTGGAAGGTCACGAACACTCGGCACATTTATAGGCGGTGACCGCCTTGTAAGCCCTGTACGACCTTGGTTTTTGCGGGCTTTTGCAGCGAAACTGAGTATAGCATAAGGGGCGTGGAAATGCAAGGTACGATCCTGACTATTTGATAACCCTGGCCTGTGTGGACAGACCCTGGCTCTGAAACAGCTTTTTGTAAGAGGAAAGTCTGCTTGCCGGAACCTTTACAGTCAGTTTTTTGTAATTATTCTGACCTGCTCTTGTGAAGATATATTTACCTGAGCTTTTGGAAGTAAGACGTCCTGTCTGTATGGTGACAGAGGTAAGGGCCTTACAGTCACAGAAAGCTTTTGTGCCGATCGCAGAAACTCGGGAACCGATTTTTACAGTACGAAGACTTGTGCATCCCTGGAAGGCTCCGGCACCTATGCTTGTGATATTTCCTGAAATCGTTACCTGTTTCAGGTTTTTACAGTTTTTGAAGGCATTGGCTGCAATGGCTGTGACTTTGTAGGTTTTTCCGTTAGCTTTGACAGTGGCCGGAATCTTTGCAGTGACAGTATTGCGTGAACGTGGTCCCTTCAGTGCTACGGAAGTCCCGGTGGTATTGACTGTGTAGACATTATAAGCATCCCGGAATGTTTTTGCAGTCTGTGGCTTTGGTGTGGCTGCAGGAGTGATCTGGAAATTTAAGGTGATGGTTCCGTAGAAATGGTAATCACCGATGATCTTCAGGGTAGCAGTTCCTGCTTTTTTATTGTTCTGGTATGTCACATGATAATCATTGATGCCAGAAAGCTTTGCTTTTCCAAGAGTTACGGTTGGAACGGGCTTTATGTCAGAGCCTGTATAGGTATATGTTTTTTTGATCCCTGTTACAGCTGCATCGGAAATATTGCATGCATAGCTGATATTGTTTTTCTTGGCATATGTAACTGCGTAAGAGCCGTACGGAGCATGGATCTTGCAAAAATATGCATGAGAGTTGACATACCCGTAGCCGCCCCACACAGCATCCGTTCCAATGCTTTTAACAGTATCAGGTATGTTGATCCTGGATAGCTTGTCACAGTAGGCGAAAGCTTCTTTTCCGATCTTTGTGACCCCTTTCTGGATGTCCACTTCTTTCAGCTCAGGAAGACAAACAAAGGCCCTTTCGGAAATACTTGTGATCCCAGGCTTTATTATTACCTTTCTGATCTGGTTTTTGATAGCTTTCCAGGAGGAATCGTTGGAGAAGATAAACCAGCCTTTTGTTGAAGAGACCGGGTATCGGTGGTTTTCCTCTGTGGAAATAGAAAGTGGTCCGTAGCCGGAGATCGTAAGGATACCGTTTTTGAAATTCCAGGTTGCGTTGTCACCTGCGATATGGTAAGTTTTTTTGTCAGCTTTTCCGTTGTCGGAATTAATGGAATAAAAGTTCAAGGTGTTGGAGTTTGAAGCATAATAAACGACCCTGGAATCCTTTACCACAGGCTGACAGTCAGAAATCGGAGCAGCTGTTGTAAACTCTTTGCTGAGACTCTTTCCCTTTCCGTCCACAAAAAGATAATGAAGGGTGCTGGAAGAGAGCGGATCGTTAGCGGAAGAGTTTTTCTTGTTATCGTCGGAGACGTATTCTTCCCAGGAAATCATAAAACGGTTGTCATTTATTTTGGTGATCTTTACGCCCGCAAAGCTTTTTCCTCCGCCTGTAAAGTTGGTAAGCTTCCTGGTAGTGGTTGCTTTTTCGGAAAAGTCAGACATTGGTGTGACGGACAGATAAAGGTTATGAGGCGTGTTTTCAGATACCTTATCATATTTGGACTGATCGATGGAAGTGCCAACGCATAATACACTGTCAGAGGAAACAGCCATGCCGTCAACGCTTGCGTAGCAGGCCAGTGCCCACACAGAAGTATGTGAGCCTCCGTATGGCAAAAGCTCTATGGTGGTGCAGGCAAGTGTAGTGCTGTCGTATCTGGAAAGAATTGTACATCGTGAACCCTCACTCTGCTCCAGTACGTAGAGATAAGAACCTTGTGATTTGATATACTGTGCAAAGGAATGCCACAGATCGCAGGAAACGATCTTTCCTTTCATGGTTGCCTGGTCGATCTCGACCATAAGGAAGCCCTGATGTCCCTGACCGACAGAGGGATCCACATATCCTTCGTGACCGGTAACAACATAGAGTTTGCCGTTGCTTTCTGTCATTTCCACACAGCCATAGTCAAAGGGCGTGCGGACCTCACCGCCAAAAAGCTCCGGGTTACTGGTAATTGCTGCCGCACCGTTCCGGTTCCAGTTTGTATCGTAGCGGATAACGCGGATGACCTCAGCGGAATCGTTTTCTTTGTTGTTTGTCTGGCCTTCTACCAGATAATATCCGTCAGATCCGGCATAAAAGCCACCCCACAGTGGAAGCTCCATGTTGATCTTGCGCTTGCTTCTGATCTTCAGATCATTATCGTAATATTCAACGCCGACAGAATTTTTCTGGTGGAAGACCCTCATGTATCCGCCGGAAACAGGAATAAGATCAGAGGTACGGCGTAACCTGACATTGAGATTGTCCTGTGCGGTTGGCGTAAGAGAGCCTGCCCGGGCTGTCTGTGGAAACAGGATCAGACAGAAGCAAAGACAGCAGAACAGAAATAGCAGAGATGTTAATTCTTTTAGCTTTTTCATAAGTTTCTCCTTTGTATGTGTTTTTAGATGATCTCCTGTTTAGATTATAATTCATGGGACAGAATTTACAATACAAAATCGGGAGTTATGGAACTCCCGATCCTCAGGATTTCTGTAAATTCTGTTCACAAAAACATCTTGAGGAAATACTGCCGGTGGGCAGTAACATCAGCAGCAGGAACCTTATGGAAACAGGGGCTTTTTTCTTGACAGCTTTTTGTGATATTGATAAAATATATTTCAGTATATAGGTTAAAGGGGCATTGGTTTTGATCTAAATCGATGTCTCTTTATTTTATGTATCACACACATTACACCAGGGAGGTAGAAAGATGTTAAAAGTATGGATCGCAGGTGCCAACGGACAGATCGGACGGGCACTGAATGATGTTCTGGATCCAATGCAGATCGAGACTCTGAACACAGATCTTGATGAGCTGGATATCACAGACACAGATGAAGTGATCAACTTCGGTTCCATTAACCGTCCGGATGTGATCATCAACTGCACCGGTATCACAGATACCGATGAGTGTGAGAAGAATCCGGAACATGCATACCGTGTCAACGCACTGGGAGCAAGAAACTTAAGCATCGTGGCAAGAAAATGCGGGGCAAAGATCGTCCAGCTTTCCACAGATGATGTTTTCGACGGAAAGAGCAAAAAACCGTATACAGAGTTTGACGATACCAATCCGCTGACTGTTTACGGCCGTTCCAAGAGAGCCGGAGAAAACTATGTAAAAGAGTTTACACACAAACATTTCATTATCCGAAGCAACTGGGTATACGGAAAAGGCGGAAACAATTTTGTAAACCGTGTGCTGGAGACAGCAGAAAAAGGCCAGGCGCTTTCCGTTGCTTCGGATCAGTTCGGATCACCGACCAGCGCCAAGGATCTGGCAAGAATGATCCTGTATCTTATCGATACCAACGAATATGGAACTTATCACGTAACCTGCAGCGGTGTATGCAACCGTTATGAGTTTGCAACCGAGATCCTTCGCCTTGCAGGAAAGGAAATCGAACTGAGATCCGTGCCGACAGAGCAGTCAGATCTTTCTTCTGTCAGACCGCCATATGCCGTCCTTGATAATTTTATCCTCCGTATTATTGAAGTGTATGACATGCCGGACTGGAAAGCATCGCTGAAAGAATATATGGATGAAAGAGCGGAGGACTAGAATGAAAGAGAAAAATATAAAAGAGAAAACACAGCAGAAAAAGAAAATAGGCCTTACCACGAAGATCTTTGTGGCGCTGATCGCAGGTGCGATACTGGGAATCATTCTCTGTTACCTGGTTCCTGACAGCAGCTTCAAGAAAGATGTGATCGTGGAGGGAATCCTTTATGTGATCGGACAGGGATTTATCCGTCTGATGAAAATGCTGGTTGTACCGTTGGTATTCTGTTCCCTTGTCTGCGGAAGTATGTCCATCGGTGATACCAAGAAGCTTGGAACCGTAGGTGTGAGAACACTGGTATTTTATCTGGCGACTACAGCTCTGGCTGTTTCGGTTGCGCTGACGGTAGGTAATCTGATCAATCCGGGTGTGGGACTTGATATGAGCTCTATTCAGTCCTCTGCTTCCTCTGTGGAGACTATGGAGGCGACCTCTCTTACGGATACCATCCTGAATATCATTCCGGACAATCCGATCAATTCCCTGGCAAGCGGAACCATGCTTCAGGTTATCGTATTTGCCCTGATCGTGGGTGTGATCCTTGCGAAAATGGGAGAGCGCGCAGAGACAGTAGCGAACTTTTTCAGCCAGTTCAATGACATCATGATGGAGATGACCATGATGATCATGGCACTTGCACCGATCGGTGTATTCTGCCTTATCAGCAGAACCTTTGCAAACATCGGTTTCAGCGCATTTATCCCGCTGGCAAAATATATGATCGGTGTTCTCCTTGCACTGGCAATCCAGTGCTTCGGCGTATACCAGATCCTGCTGAAGATCTTCACAGGACTGAATCCGATAAAATTCATCAAGAAATTTTTCCCGGTTATGGCATTTGCATTCTCAACAGCTACATCCAATGCCACGATCCCGATGTCCATTGATACCCTGTCCAAGAAAGTGGGTGTTTCCAAGAAGATCTCTTCATTTACCATTCCTCTTGGAGCTACTATCAACATGGACGGTACCTCTATCATGCAGGGTGTTGCCGTAGTATTTGCGGCACAGGCTTTTGGTATCCACTTAAGTCCGATGGATTATGTGACAGTTATCGGAACTGCAACCCTTGCTTCCGTAGGAACTGCCGGTGTACCAAGTGTTGGTCTTGTTACCCTGACCATGGTATTTAACTCTGTAGGTCTTCCGGTTGAGGCCATTGGTCTGATCATGGGTATTGACCGTATCCTGGATATGACCAGAACAGCAGTTAACATTACCGGTGATGCAGTCTGCACAACCATCGTTGCACACCAGAACAATGCACTGGATAGAAAAGTGTTCAACGAATCAAACTAAATATCCGGTTCAGAAAAAGATCCGACCCTTTCGGGTGAGATAAAAAACGAAAAACGGCTGTACATATCGTAAGAACGATATGTGCGGCCGTTTTTTAACGAAATCAGGTGAGTCCCCTGCTTATTCCTGCTCCAGAACACCCATGACAGAGGGTAGTTCCAGCTGCTGATAGGTGTGAAGGATCTTTTCCAGCTCAAAGATAGCAGGGGTAAGAAACTTAT
This sequence comes from Ruminococcus sp. AF17-12, assembly GCF_003479245.1. Lineage (NCBI taxonomy): Bacteria > Bacillati > Bacillota > Clostridia > Eubacteriales > Oscillospiraceae > Ruminococcus > Ruminococcus sp. AF17-12. Next base: position 168,960 of record NZ_QUGY01000007.1, on the reverse strand, counting down.
TCTTGTGATAGACCAGCTTGAATTTCCGGTTCCATTCCCCTGCTTCGTTGCAGAAGACCCGGACTGAACGGTGACGGATCTCATGATGCATAAGACGGATGGACATAACAGAGAGCATCTGGTTATACAGCACTGCGTTCATCAGAGCCTGGGGACTGTTGGCTTCCCAGGCAGTCCGGATCTTAAGGCCATGGCGAAGGGTATAATCCTCAAAAAGCTGCCTGGTACCGCTGCCATATTCACGGACCGCAAATTTCTGGTCATTCAGTTCCTGGACATGGATGCGGCCTCTGCGGTAAAAGGGATGTTTTTTTCCGGCGGCAAGGACCAGGCAGTCGTCGATGATGGGAAGAACGATAAGATCCGGAGAGTGGATCTCACCTTCTACCACAGCAGCGTCCAGTTCAGAACGCAGAAGCTTCTGTTCGATATTTTGCGTGTTGGTGACAAAGGAGTAAACGTCAAGGTCCGGGATTTTTTTCTGCAGATCCAGGATAATGGATGGGGTCAGGCAGGTTCCCACAGTGAGGGTGGAGCCAAGCTTCAGGGTGGAAGACTGTCCCTGGTTCTGCATCAGCTCTTCCAGCTGCTGAAACTGGCGGATCATTTCACGGGCATGGGGAAGAAGAAGCTTTCCCCGTTCTGTGAGATAAAGCTTTTTTCCAAGACGTTCAAAGAGAAGGCCGTTATAATGAGCTTCCAGCTCACGGATGGCCTGACTGACTGTTGGCTGGGAAAGATAAAGATGTTTGGCAGCAGCACTCATGGAGCCCTGTTCCGCAACGGCCGCAAAAACAGTGAGATGGCGGATGGTCATATGGAATCTCCTTTTATTGTAAATTGGTATATAGGTAAAACCTATCATTTTTATAAAATAATATCATTTCTCAAATACATCTTCAAGTGGTATAGTAGGAAGTACGTGAAAACGATTTCAACATTGCAAAATACAGGGCAACGATACCATGGGAAAGTATCGGAATACCGGTGAGACCAGGAGGAAATATGTCAGCATTAACTGTAAGCAAAGAGGAAGAGAAAAGACTGAAGGGGCAGGGTTTTTTAAATAACCGGGGAACCGATGAATTTTCTGCACGGGTGATCACTGTAAACGGAAAGGTGACAGCGGCACAGCACAGATGTATGGCGGAAGCAGCAGAGAAATTCGGCAACGGAAATCTTACCTACACGACCAGGCTCTCCGTGGAGATCCAGGGAATCCCCTATGAAAAGATCGAAGAGTTTCAGGAATTTATTGCGAAGGAAGGTCTTGAGACAGGAGGAACAGGAGCAAAGGTCCGACCGGTAGTATCCTGCAAGGGAACCACCTGTCAGTATGGACTTCTGGATTCCTATGCAATTTCAGAAGAGATTTTCCGGAGATTCTATAAAGGCTACCGTCAGGTTGCACTGCCGCATAAATTTAAGATCGCAGTAGGCGGATGCCCGAATAACTGTGTGAAACCAAATCTGAACGATGTGGGAATCATCGGACAGAGAATTCCACACTTTGACAGCGAGGCCTGCAAGGGCTGTAAAAAATGTGCCATCGAAGCTGCATGTCCGAATAAAGTTGCGAAGGTCGTTGACGGGAAGCTGCACATCGATGAGGAGCTTTGCAGACACTGCGGAAGATGTGTGGGAAAATGCCCGTTCCACTCCATCCCGGACGGTACCTACGGATTCAAGATCTATATCGGTGGACGCTGGGGAAAGAAAATTTCTCATGGAAAGGCCCTGAACCGGATCTTTACGTCAGAGGAAGAGGCACTTGATGTTATTGAGAAGGCAATCCTGCTTTTTAAGGACCGGGGATTAAAGGGAGAACGTTTTGCCGAGACTATAGAACGAATTGGATTCGAAAATGCAGAAAAACAATTATTGGAAAAAAATCTTCTGGAAAGAAAAATGGAAATTTTGTCCAAATAGAGATATAAAAAACTTCCTATTATATAAGCTGTCTGAAACTGAAAAAATGCGAGCAATAATATAAAAAATTTTTATTTCATTTATATAAATTTTTATTATATCACAATATTAACAAAAAACTAAGTGAAAATTCTATTTGAAATATGCAAAATAATGTGATAAAGTATTAACAATACATGAACGGAGGTAAAAAGAGTGGAAAACTACATGTATTTGGTGCCGGTGGCAGCAGTACTGGCACTTCTGTTCGCAGCATACCTTGCAGCGAAGGTCAGCAAGCAGGATGCAGGAACAGACAGAATGAAGGAGATCGCAGGTGCGATCGCAGAAGGTGCCCGCGCCTTCTTAACAGCAGAGTACAAGATCCTGGTTATTTTTGTAGCCGTACTTTTTGTACTGATCGGAATCGGAGTTGGAAGCTGGGTAACAGCAATCTGCTTCGTAGTAGGTGCTCTGTTTTCAACAATCGCAGGATACTGCGGTATGACCGTTGCAACAAAGGCTAATGTAAGAACAGCAAATGCAGCAAAAGAGGGAGGAATGAACAAGGCTCTTTCCATTGCATTCTCCGGCGGTGCTGTTATGGGTATGTGTGTTGCAGGTCTTGGTGCACTGGGTGTCAGCGTTGTGTATATCATCACAAAGAACGTTGACGTACTTTCCGGATTCAGCCTTGGTGCTTCTTCCATCGCACTGTTTGCACGTGTTGGTGGTGGAATCTATACAAAGGCAGCTGACGTAGGAGCTGACCTTGTAGGTAAGGTTGAGGCAGGAATCCCGGAGGATGACCCTCGTAACCCGGCTGTTATCGCGGATAACGTAGGTGATAACGTAGGTGATGTTGCCGGTATGGGTGCAGACCTTTTTGAGTCCTATGTAGGATCTCTGGTATCTGCCCTTACACTTGGTGCGGTAGCCGGAGCAGTTTCCGGTGTTCTCTATCCGCTGGCTATTGCAGGCTGTGGACTGATCGCATCCATCATTGCAACATTCTTTGTAAAAGGTGATGATAATTCCAATCCGCAGAAAGCCCTCACAAGAGGAAGCTATGTATCTGCAGCACTTGTTATCATCGTGTCCCTGATCCTCAGCAAGACTCTCTTCGGAGACATGAAGGTAGCCATCGCTGTGATCGCAGGTCTTGTTGTCGGTGTCATCATCGGAAACATTACAGAGTATTACACATCTGCAGATTATAAACCGGTTCAGGGAATCGGCGAGCAGTCTGAGACAGGTGCAGCTACAACTATCATCAGTGGTATCGCAGTAGGTATGAAATCTACAGCATTCCCGATCCTGCTGATCTGTGTTGGTATTTTTGTAGCATACGGTGTGGATGGATTATACGGAATCGCTCTTGCAGCAGTTGGTATGCTTTCCACAACAGGAATCACAGTTGCCGTTGACGCGTATGGACCCATCGCTGACAATGCCGGTGGTATTGCAGAGATGTCAGGTCTGGATGAGTCAGTTCGTGAGATCACAGATAAGCTTGATTCTGTAGGTAACACAACAGCAGCTATGGGTAAAGGCTTTGCGATCGGTTCCGCAGCTCTTACAGCGCTTGCTCTGTTTGTATCTTATGCGAATGCAGTAAATCTGGATGCGATCAATATCCTTGCTCCTCGTGTTACGATCGGTATCTTTATCGGTGGTATGCTTACATTCCTCTTCTCGGCCTTCACAATGGAATCCGTTTCCAAGGCTGCTTACAAGATGATCGAGGAAGTAAGACGCCAGTTCCGTGAGAAACCGGGTATCATGAAGGGTACCGAGAAACCGGATTACAAATCATGCGTTGCGATCTCCACAACAGCAGCTCTTCACGAGATGATGCTTCCTGGAATCATGGCGGTCGTTGTTCCGGTTATCGTAGGTGTTGTTCTTGGCGTTGAGGCTCTTGGAGGACTTCTTTCCGGTGCTCTTGTAACAGGTGTACTGATGGCGATCTTCATGTCCAACGCAGGTGGTGCATGGGATAATGCCAAAAAATACATCGAGACAGGTCATCATGGCGGAAAAGGCAGCGAGGCGCACAAAGCAGCCGTTGTCGGCGATACAGTCGGCGATCCGTTCAAAGATACATCAGGGCCTTCCATTAACATCCTGATCAAGCTTATGACTATTGTATCACTGGTATTTGCTCCTCTGTTCTTATCCATCGGAGGACTTCTGTAAATATCATTTCAGAAAAAAAGTAAACCCATATTATATAAAAAAAGCTCTTTGCAGAGAAATCTGCAGGGAGCTTTTTTGGTGCGACAGGCGGCGGAATTGTACGGATATGAGAGTGGGCTCTGGTTATGATTCAGTTTCTGGATTTTCTGTTCGTGCAGCCTGTTCGATCAGTGTCCGGTTTACATCATCCTCATAGGTCCGCATCTGCACCTGCATAGGTGTGGGATCATCGCTTAGCTTCAGCTGCCCGAAATGATTAAAGAAGATCAGTACGCCGAGGCCGATCCCGATGGAGTAGGAAATCTCCAGGATGGTAAAGCCGGAGGAACTTTTTCCCGTAACAAGAGTGTAAAACTGGCTAAAAAGGCTGCCCATATCTACGTCATTATTAAAGGTCATAATGGAAAAAGCGGCGCCGAAAAAGGAAACCAGGCATACAAAAAGGATTTTTACATACCGGAAAATTTTCCCTGTGGCAGAGCTGATGCGGTAGGTGATGATAAAATCCGTTTCCCCGATGGGAGAAATATCAATGGAGGGTTCCAGCTTCTGGATCTTTTTCAGAAGATCCGAGACAGACATCACATAGCGTCCGGGCTTTTTCGCATCCAGAATGATCACAGGCATGACCCGCAGACGATTGAGGATTTTGGGGTCACTCATGGAAAGTGCAGCGATATCCTGAAGATATACATGTGGGTTGGTGACTTCAATGTTCTGATCCAGCTGCAGATAAAGAGTATCACTCATGAGAAAAAACTCCTTTCCCGGAATATTATTTTTTCATTTTTGGACGGAAGAAGAGACTGGCCAGATAAGAGAAGATCAGGGCGGAGGAAACTCCGGCAGCACAGGCAGTGAAGCCTCCTGTAAAAAGCCCAAGGATGCCGTCTTCTTCAATGGCTTTTTTCATACCCTCCCATAATACATGTCCGAAACCGATCAGCGGGACGGAGGCCCCGGCACCTGCAAAATCCACCAGCGGCCGGTAGACGCCAACGGCACTTAACAGGGCGCCGCTGCATACCAGAAGTACCATCACACGGCCGGGCATCAGCTTTGTCTTGTCCAGAAGGATCTGGATCAGGGCACAGACAAGGCCGCCGAACCAGAATGCGTTAAAGTAATCCATGCTCATACCTCCATATGCTCGATGACAACTCCGTGGGCAATACCCGGAATACTGTCACCTTCATTAAAGCTTACTTTGGAAAGAAGCGCTCCTGTTGGTACAAAAAGGATCCGCTTCCATTCTCCGGATACAATCTTCGGAAGGATGTAGGAGGCAAGGACTACAGCAGAACAGCCGCAGCCGCTTCCTCCTGCGTGGGTGTCCTGAGAAGGATTGTCATAGATCAGGATACCGCAGTCTTTATGAATGGGAGAAAGCCGGATATTTTGTTCCTCCAGAAGATCCAGGAGAATTTTCTGCCCGATGATTCCCAGATCCCCGGTAAAGACGGCATCATAATCCGAAGGCGTCCGCCCGAAATCCGAAAAGCTTCGTGCAATGGTATCGCAGGCTGCAGGAGCCATACAGCCTCCCATGTTCATGGAATCCCTGAGACCGTAATCCATCACACGGCCGGCAGTAAGGCCAGTGATAGCAGCACAGCCTTTGCCGGAGCGCAGAGGAGCTTTTTCTCCGGGAGGAGATGTACTTAGGATACAGGCACCGCTTCCGGTTACTGTCCAGGTGGCAGAAAACGGCCGCTGGTTTCCGTATCCCAGAGGAAAACGAAATTCTTTTTCCGCACTTGCGAAATGGCTGGAGGTGGCACATAAGACCCGTGTGCCGAATCCGGCGGTCAGAGCAAGGGAACCGAGAGAAAGTGCTTCCCCTATGGTGGAGCAGGCGCCGTAAAGACCGTAAAAGGGAATTCCAAGTCCAGCGGAGCCGAAACAGGTGGCTGATGTCTGAGCGAGAAGATCTCCGGCGAACATCAGATGGATATCTTCGGAGCTCAGTCCGGCTTTGCTTATGGCCTGAGTGGCAGTTTCTTTCTGCAGTGTGCTTTCCGCAGATTCCCAGGTGTCACAGCCAAACATGGGATCTTCACAGACCAGGTCAAAAAGATCTCCAAGAGGACCGTCCGCCTCTTTCTGACTGACGATGGAGGCGGCGCTTTCGATATACAAAGGCTGTGAAAATGCAATGCTGGCTGCGCCAAGTCTGAGATTTTTGCTCATGATATCACCTCCAGGATCTTCAGGATATAATAGATCACACCCAGTCCCCAGGCGCTTAAGATGCCGTAGAGGATCACAGGACCTGCAATAGTAAAGATCTTGCACCCTATGCCGAAAACCTGTCCTTCTGCCCGGAACTCAATGGCGGATGCAGCCACTGAGTTGGCGAATCCGGTAATGGGAACAAGACTTCCTGCACCGCCGAATTTGCCGATTTTGGGATAAATACCAAAGCCCGTGAGAAGGACGCTTAAGAGAATGAGAAGGACAGAACACCAGGTTCTGGAATCGGAAGCATCTGCACCGAGAGCCTGTGCTGCGTTTAAGATAACCTGTCCAAGAAGACAGATCAGTCCGCCTGTGAGAAAAGCTTTTGCCATATTCAGCGGCAGACTGTGGTTGGGAGTAAGCTGCTTGACGTATTGTTCATATTTTTTTTCGTTGATATTTTGCATATGGAAAATCCTTTCGTGAGATGGTAGAGTGACAGTAAGAATTACATCCAGCTCATGGCATAATAAAACAGGGAGCCCAGGGCTTTTCCAGCAGCAATGGAAATTATTACCGGAGAAAGCCCCTGAGAGAGCTTCAGCCGTCTGGCAAAGACGGGAAAGACTTTTGCGATCTCTGCCAGTGCAAGGATCCAGCCGCCCAGGAAAATTCCGAAAAATACTCCGCAGACAGCCAGGAAAAAAGGTCCCAGCGGAATTCTGATCGGAAACAGGGTGACGACGGTTCCGACAACTGTTCCCAGAAGTGTCAGATCTTCATAAAGAAAAATCTGGTCAGCTGTATGCGTGATACCTGCATAGCGGGGAACAATGGAAAGGCCGATCAGCAGTCCGGAGACACCTCCTGCAACGATGATCCCGGCACAGAAACCGATAAAGCACAGAATCAGCTGTTGAAGCATGGACAGAACCTCCTTGTGGGATTGTATGGGAATAGTATGAGAAAATATAAATTTTTTATGCGAAAATCTTAAAAAACAAGAATATCTGTACATTTACGGACAGAGATAGTATAATAAAAAGGAATATAGACAGCGGCGGACAGGCGCTGTCTTTCTCAATCAAAAGAAAAAACAGTGTCAGGAGGACGGATATGCAGGATGCTTTTTCACGTATGGAATTGCTCGTTGGAAATACAGGTGTAAAAAAACTCAGCAGGGCGAAAATTGCAGTATTCGGTCTTGGCGGAGCCGGATCACAGGTGGCAGAGTCACTTGCGCGCTGCGGTGTGGGGAGTCTGACACTGGTCGATCATGAAAAGATCACATTGACGAATATCGGAAGCCAGGTGCTGGCACTTCATTCTACTCTGGGAATGAGCAAGGTAGAGGCGGCCAAGAAGAGAATCCGGGATATTGATGAGAATATTTTGGTGCATACCTACGAAACCTTTTATAATGAGGAGACTGCGGGAATGTTTGAATTGCGTTCCTTTGATTATATTGTGGATACAATGGGAACACTGTCATCAAAACTGCTTCTGATCAGCAGAGCAAGGGAGGGACGTGTGCCTGTGATCTCCTGCCTGGACATCGGGAACAAGATAGACCCGTCCAGACTTGAGGTTGCGGATATCAGCAGGACCACAGTATGCCCGGCGGCCAGGATCATAAAAAAAGAACTGCGTAAACAGGGAATACGTAAACTCAAAGTACTGTATTCCAGAGAACAACCGGCAAAAGAAAAGCTTTTCAGACGGAGAAGAACTATGGTGAAGAAGCCTGCCGAAGGAAATATTTCCTTTGTGACAGGGACTGCGGGATATCTGCTGGCGGGAGAAGTTGTGCGGGATATACTGTCAGCCGGAAACGTTTCACACAGCTGACAGCAAATGAGAAATTGAGCGCAGATCACGGACAGATCCAGTTCATGAGCATGAGTCAAGGCGGAACAGTAATGTCTGCTTTACAGAAATAAAACAGAAAGACTGAGGAAATAAAAAGTGAATTCAGAAATCATAAAAAAGTTCTGCGATCTTCTTGGAGAAGAACGTGTTTTTACAGGCGAAGCAATGAGCCGTCATACAACTTTTAAGATCGGAGGTCCGGCGGATTATTTTCTGATGCCGGATAAAGACACAGATGTGGGGCGTATCGTAAAAATCTGTAAAGAAAGTGCGATCCCTTATTTTATCCTCGGAAACGGAAGTAATCTTCTGGTAGGAGACGGCGGTTACCGTGGCGCGGTTATCCAGATCTACAAAAATATGTCTGCCGTTACCGTAGAAGGAACAGAGATCACCGTACAGGCAGGTGCGCTGCTTTCATCGGTGGCAGCAGCAGCAAAAAATGCAGCTCTTACAGGCTTTGAGTTTGCAGGCGGGATCCCGGGAACTATGGGCGGTGCGGTTGTGATGAATGCAGGTGCCTATGGCGGCGAGATGAAGGATGTTCTTACAGAGGTAACTGTGATGGATGAGGAGGGAGAGATCGTTACCCTTCCGGCAGATAAACTGGAACTGGGATATCGTACCAGCATCATCAAAACCGCAGGTTATATCGTGCTGGAAGCAAAGCTGCAGCTGAAGGAGGGAAATCCGGAAGTGATCCGTGAGACCATGAAAGATCTGACGATCCGTCGTACCACCAAACAGCCGTTGGAGTATCCCAGTGCTGGAAGTACCTTTAAGAGACCGGAGGGATATTTTGCGGGTAAGCTGATCATGGACAGCGGTCTTGCTGGATATCAGGTAGGTGGTGCACAGGTTTCTGAGAAACACTGTGGCTTTGTGATCAATGCAGGCGGTGCAACTGCCAGGGATGTCCGCACGCTGATGGATAATGTCAGGGATATCGTTTATAAGAAATATGGAGTTACGCTGGAACCCGAGGTGAAGTTCCTGGGTGATTTTGAATCCTGATGACCATTTCCGGTACATCGTTTTCAAAATAATTATACCACTTACTTGTCTGTGAATCCGATCGCACAGACCTAAAAGGCTCAGCGTAGCCCGGCTTTCAGATACCCAGGATACGAAACAGAGGGAACAGGAATGCGTATGTACGCTTTACAGATAACGGAAGAAGAAATGGAAAGGAAGAGAGACTATGCGTTTTGTGATCGTTACAGGAGTGTCAGGAGCAGGAAAAACAGCTGCACTTAAAATGTTGGAGGATATGGGATATTTCTGCGTGGATAATCTTCCAATCCAGCTTCTGGAAAAATTTGCTTCCCTTCTTCCTGAGATGCAGAGCGAAAATGTTAGAAATGTGGCTCTGGGGATTGATGCCAGAAGCGGAAGTGCCCTTGATGAACTGGAAGTAGTTCTGGACCGTATGAAGCAGACCGGGTATGATTACGAGATCCTGTTTATGGATGCAGAGGATTCTGTCCTTGTAAAACGCTATAAAGAATCCAGAAGAAGCCACCCGCTGGCAAGAGCAGGGAGAGTGGATGAGGGAATCCGCCTGGAACGTGAGAAAACAAAATTTCTCCGGAAACGTGCGGATTATATCATTGATACCAGTCATCTGCTTACCAGGGAGCTTCGCCAGGAAATCGAAAAGATCTTTGTGGATGACAGAGAGTTCAGCAATATCATGATCTCTGTGCTTTCCTTCGGCTTTAAGTATGGAATACCGGCAGATGCAGATCTTGTGTTTGATGTGCGATTTCTTCCCAATCCCTATTATGTGGATGAACTGCGTCCTCTGACAGGCCTTGACGATGAAGTGTTCAATTATGTGATGGCCAGTGATACGGCGAAAGCCTTCGCGGACAAACTGGAGGATATGATCCGTTTTCTGATCCCTAACTACATTAAAGAAGGGAAAACAAGCCTTGTGATCGGTATCGGATGTACAGGGGGAAAACATCGTTCTGTTACTATTGCCAGAGAACTTTTTTCCAGGCTTTCCAAATCGGATGAATACGGCATCCGCCTGGAGCACAGGGATGCGGAGAAGGACAGACTTCTGAAAAAATAACTGCCGCGATGAAAAGGGTGGCAGGGAAACAGTAAAAGAGGGTTCGGGATGTCATTTTCAGGAAAAGTCAAAGAAGAACTTGCAGGACAGCTTAGTCTGGCCAGGCACTGTCAGGTGGCAGAACTGGCGGCACTGCTCTGCGGCTGCGGCCGTGTGGAAAAAATGTCGGATGGAAACAGAAAACTATGGATCCAGACAGAAAATGAAGCAGTTGCAAGAAAAAGCTTTACATTATTGCGAAAAACCTTTAATATAGAGACAGCGATTGTTATCCGGGAAGGGTCTCATCTCAAACGGGGTAAGGTATATCTTGTTGAGGTTACGGATCCTGCCAGAACAGAGGAAGTACTGCAGGGGACAAAGCTTTCTGTGGATAACGAAACCGGTTTACTTGAAATGGATAATTCGCTTGTGGTTCAGATGAACTGTTGCAAGCGGGCATTTATTCGCGGTACTTTTTTGTCGTCCGGTTCGATCAGTGATCCAGAGAAAGGGTATCATTTTGAGATCGTTTGTCCGGACAGCAGGAAAGCAGAACAATTACAGGGGATTATCCGCAGTTTTCACGTAGAAGCTAAAATTGTGGTGCGCAAGAAATCATATGTGGTCTATGTGAAGGAAGGCGCGCAGATCGTTGACATGCTGGCAGTCATGGAGGCGAACGTAGCCCTTATGGATCTGGAGAACATCCGGATACTTAAGGAAATGCGTAACACGGTAAACCGTAAGGTGAACTGTGAGGCTGCGAATATCAATAAAACGGTAAATGCGGCAGTGAGACAGGTGGAAGATATACAGCTGATCAGCAGAACTATCGGCTTTGAGAGCTTAAGTGATGGATTGGCACAGATAGCCAGGCTGAGACTGCAGTATCCGGATGCCACACTGAAAGAATTAGGTATGATGTTGAATCCGCAGGTGGGCAAATCAGGTGTGAATCACCGGCTTCGCAAGCTGAGTGAGATCGCAGATGAGCTGCGGGAGAACAAGGAGGAGCTATTATGATTAAAAAACCAATCACTATCAACTTATCCACTGGACTGGAGGCAAGACCTGTAGCACAGCTTGTTCAGGTGGCAAGCCAGTTTAACAGTGAAATTTATGTTGAGATTGGCAAAAAAAGAGTCAATGCAAAGAGCATTATGGGAATGATGACCCTGGGACTTGACGCTGGAGAAGAGATTACACTGTCTGCCAACGGTGATGATGAGAATGCAGCGATGGAGAGCATTGAACAGTATTTAAGCAACCAGTAATCAGTTGGGACAGAGCAGTCCGCGGAAAAGGGTAGATTCCTGCGGATGTGGAATATAAAGGGATACAGACGGAAAGGAAGACCGATTCCCGCTGTATCCCTTTCCGCTTCAAAGTACCTACAAATATGAAAGAGGAAGATTACCTATGTCAAAAGTATTGAAATTTATCGTACATTTTGTTGTGATATGCACACTGATCTGTGTACTGGGACTTGTTCTTCCGCCGTTCTTCGGGGTGAGAACAGTGATCGTGGATAAATCCGATAAGGCAACGAACCTCCCAGTCGGATCTGTTACATATGCGATCCCGGAGAAGAGTTCTGCGATCAGCGCAGGTACTCCGATCCTTGTACAGAAAGATTCCGAGACATATAAATATACGATCACCAATCTCGATGCCTCCAAGGGAACCGGAACAGTAACAGATCAGTCCGTTTCCGGAGGAAAGACTTTTACCATTAAGGTTGGAGATTATGTTCCGAAAGTTGTAGTTACCATTGGCTATGTGGGATATCTTATGGTGGCTACAGAAAGTATTGAAGGCCTGATCATTCTTGGTCTGGTCGTATTGTTCCTGATCATCCTGTATGTGATCGCAGAACTCTGGAAGAAAGAGCCGGATGATATTGAGGAAGATGTGAACGATCCGGAACCGGGTTATGTGAAGTCCAGGAAAGAACTGAAGCAGGAAGAAAAAGCACGTGCCAGAAGAATGAAGGAAGAAGAAAAAGAGATCATTCAGGAAGAAAAGGCACGAAAACACAAAAATAAAAAAGCAGATAAGCGTAAGGTCCGTACGGGCGGTTTCGTAGATGAGATTGACGAAGAGGATGTTACAGGCTATTCGGAGAATAAAAAGAAGGTTGCCATACAGCAGACTGCACAGACTGCCGCAAGTGAAGCTCATGCGGAACTTAAGAAAGAGATTGCAGCAGCCACTTCAGAAGAAGCAGATATGCTTTCCAGACTGGAAATGGCAGAACGTACGGTTGAAGAAAACAGAAAGCCGCATCCGGCCGGAAAGGTCGAAGAGGTTCCGGAAGAGGAAGAGGAGCCGGTTACCATTGGAAGCCTTGCGATGCCGTCTTATTCCGCAGCGCAGCTTGCAAGCCGCGTAAAGAAGGCCGGTGATGCACCGGATATCGTTAAGGATGACATCACGAAGGTTACACTGTTTGATTACTCGGATATCATCAGTGGTGATGTGGACGATATGGAAGAATAAAATAAGTACCTATTATATAAGAAGAAAATGGTTCAGAAATGATCCATTTTCTTCTTTTTTAAAAAAAATCAAAAAAATTTAAAAAAAGGCTTGCATTCTGAAGAATCATCGTATATACTAATCCTTGCTGTGACATTGATAGCTATGAAGCGTGAGGTTGCTACCACATTGGTAGGTTTTCCGTGGAGCGAATGTCAAGTTAGGAAACTGACGACAAGTCACTGTACAAAGTTCAATAACCATCTTGGGATGGGCGTGTGTGCAAATATACCATGACACACACGGAGATGTGTACAGTCGCCGCTTGTCGTACTGCTATATAAGTACGAATAGGAGGAGACTTTTTTTATGGCAAATCAGGTAATGAGAATCACATTAAAGGCATATGATCATCAGCTCGTTGATGCATCTGCAGCAAAGATCATCGAGACAGTAAAGAAGAACGGAGCAATGGTAAGTGGACCGGTTCCGCTTCCTACTAAGAAAGAGGTTGTTACAATCTTAAGAGCTGTTCATAAATACAAAGATTCCAGAGAGCAGTTTGAGCAGAGAACTCATAAGAGACTTATCGATATCCTGACACCAACTCAGAAAACAGTAGATGCACTTTCCAGACTGGAAATGCCGGCTGGTGTTCACATCGATATCAAGATGAAAAACCGCTAATAATGTCATTTGACATTAACTATATGATTACCGAATGGTAATCCGCTATAAGGAGGAAGAAAGAAATGAAGAAAGCTATTTTAGCTACTAAAGTCGGAATGACTCAGATCTTCAATGAAGATGGAATGTTAATTCCGGTAACTGTTTTACAGGCAGGTCCTTGCGTTGTAACTCAGGTTAAAACTGAGGAGAACGATGGATACACATCAGTTCAGGTTGGCTTCGGCGAGATCAGAGAGAAACTGGTCAACAAACCGGAGAAAGGCCACTTTGATAAAGCTGGTGTAGCTGTAAAAAGATTTGTAAAAGAGTTCAGATTTGACAATGCCGGCGAGTATGAGGTTGGACAGGAAATCAAGGCTGACATCTTTGCAGCAGGAGATCACATCGATGCTACTGCAATCTCCAAAGGTAAAGGTTTCCAGGGCGCCATCAAGAGACATGGCCAGTCCAGAGGACCTATGGCTCACGGTTCTAAATATCATCGTCATGCAGGTTCCAACGGCGCTTGCTCCGATCCGAGCAAGGTTTTCAAAGGAAAACATATGCCAGGTCACATGGGACATGTTCAGGTAACTGTTCAGAATCTTGAGATCGTACGTGTAGATACAGAGAATAACTTACTGTTAGTTAAAGGTGCTGTTCCAGGACCTAAGAAATCTTTGGTTACAATCAAAGAGACAGTAAAGTCCTTATAATAGGAAAGGAGGAGCATCAGAATGGCTAATGTAACTGTTTATAATATGGAAGGCAATGAAGTTGGCACAATGGAGCTGAATGACGCAGTATTCGGCGTTGAGATCAACGAGCATCTCGTTCATCTTGCAGTTGTTCGTCAGCTTGCAAATAACCGTCAGGGAACTCAGAAAGCGAAAACTCGTTCTGAGGTAAGAGGCGGCGGAAGAAAACCGTGGAGACAGAAAGGAACAGGTCATGCAAGACAGGGTTCCATCCGTGCACCACAGTGGACAGGCGGCGGTGTTGTATTCGCTCCGGTTCCGAGAGACTATGAAGTAAAAATGAACAAAAAGGAAAGAAGAGCAGCTCTTAAATCCGCTCTGACATCCAAGGTTCAGGATAATAAACTTGTTGTTGTTGACAGCCTTGCACTTGCTGAGGTTAAGACAAAAGAGATGCAGAAGGTTCTTACAAACCTGAAAGCAGAGAAAGCTCTTGTAATCACAGCTGATAACGATCAGAACGTAATTCTTTCTGCAAGAAACATCGCTGACGTGGAAACTGCAACACCGGCTACAATCAACACATACGATGTTATGAAACACAACACCGTAGTTGTTACAAAGGATGCCGTTGCATCTATCGAGGAGGTATACGCATAATGGCAAGTATTCAGTACTATGACGTAATCATCCGTCCGGTTATCACAGAGAAATCCATGAACGCCATGGGTGAGAAAAAATATACATTCCTTGTACATCCAGAAGCAAACAAGACTCAGATCAAAGAGGCTGTTGAGAAGATGTTCGAGGGAACAAAAGTTAAAAGCGTAAACACCATCAACAACGATGGAAAGAAAAAACGCCGTGGAATGGTAGTTGGAAAAACTGCTAAGACCAAAAAAGCTATCGTAGCTCTTACAGAAGAGAGCAAAGATATCGAGATCTTCGAAGGACTTTAATTAACAGTTAAGTCCGAATATACGCAGTCAAAAGCGTGATGATAAAGATTGAAAGGAGAAACATCATGGGAATCAAAAGCTATAACCCATATACACCGTCAAGAAGACATATGACTGGTTCCGACTTCTCTGAGATTACAGCTGCAAAACCAGAGAAATCCCTCGTTACTTCCCTTAAGAAGAACGCCGGACGTAACAATCAGGGTAAAATCACTGTAAGACATCAGGGTGGCGGAAGCAGAAGAAAATACAGAATCATCGACTTCAAGAGAAGAAAAGATGGAATCCCTGCAACAGTTAAAACAATCGAGTACGATCCGAACAGAACAGCTAATATCGCTCTTATCTGCTACGCAGATGGCGAGAAAGCTTACATCCTCGCTCCAGAGGGACTTAAAGTAGGCCAGAAGGTTTACAATGGTCCGGAAGCTGAGGTTCGTGTTGGAAACTGCCTCCCGCTGGAGCTTATCCCGGTTGGTACTATGGTTCACAACATTGAGCTTCATCCTGGAAAAGGCGGACAGATGGTTCGTTCTGCAGGAAACGGCGCACAGCTCATGGCTAAAGAAGGAAAGTATGCAACACTTCGTCTTCCTTCCGGTGAGATGAGAATGGTTCCGATCGTATGCCGCGCAACTGTTGGTGTAATCGGAAACGGAGATCACAACCTTATTAACATCGGTAAAGCCGGACGTAAACGTAACATGGGTATCAGACCTACAGTTCGTGGTTCCGTAATGAACCCGAATGACCATCCACATGGTGGTGGTGAAGGTAAGACCGGTATCGGACGCCCAGGTCCTTGCACACCGTGGGGCAAACCTGCTCTCGGCCTGAAGACCAGAAAGAAAAACAAACAGTCCAACAAGTACATCGTAAGAAGACGCGATGGAAAAGCATTATCGAAATAATAAGGAGGAGAAAGCATGTCTCGTTCACTGAAAAAAGGACCTTTTGCAGACCAGAGCTTACTTAAAAAAGTAGATGCTCTTAACGCTGCAAATGATAAATCCGTAATCAAAACTTGGTCTCGCCGTTCCACAATCTTCCCGTCTTTCGTAGGACACACAATCGCTGTTCATGACGGAAGAAAACATGTGCCGGTATATATCACAGAGGATATGGTAGGACACAAACTTGGTGAGTTCGTTGCAACAAGAACTTACAGAGGACACGGAAAAGACGAGAAGAAGTCCGGAGTACGCTAGTCATCAGATTTATAACTGCCCGCTGTCAGATTAAGACAGCTGGCAGATAACTCAGATATCGAATTTAGGAAAGGAGGCACTTTAAGATGGCAAAAGGACATAGAAGCCAGATAAAGAGAGCCAGAAATGAGAATAATAGAGAGACAAGGCCGTCTGCAAAGTTATCTTATGCAAGAATTTCTGTTCAGAAAGCCTGCTACGTATTAGATGCAATCCGTGGCAAAGATGTACAGACAGCACTTGGTATCCTGACATACAATCCGAGATACGCTTCCAGCGTGATCAAAAAACTGCTTGAGTCAGCAGTAGCAAACGCTGAGAACAACAACGGAATGAACGCAGACAACCTTTATGTTGCAGCATGCTATGCAGATAAGGGACCTACAATGAAGAGAATTCAGCCGAGAGCACAGGGTAGAGCTTACAGAATCGAGAAGAGAACAAGCCATATCACTGTTGTGCTTGATGAAAGGTAAGGAGGAAAAGCATGGGACAGAAAGTTAATCCGCATGGCCTTAGAGTCGGAGTTATCAAGGATTGGGATTCCAGATGGTATGCAGAAGACAAATTTGCTGACTACCTGGTAGAAGACTACAACATCAGAACATTCCTTAAAAAGAAATTATACAGCGCAGGTGTTTCCAAGATCGAGATCGAGAGAGCATCTGACAGAGTTAAGATCATCATCTACACAGCAAAACCTGGTATCGTAATCGGTAAGGGCGGCGCAGAGATCGAGAAAGTTAAAGCTGAGCTTCAGAAATACACAGACAAGAAGCTTATCGTTGACATCAAAGAAGTAAAGAGACCGGACAAAGATGCACAGCTGGTTGCTGAGAACATTGCTCTTCAGCTTGAGAACCGTATTTCTTTCAGACGTGCTATGAAGTCCACAATGCAGAGAACAATGAAGGCTGGCGCTAAGGGAATCAAGACTTCCGTATCCGGACGTCTCGGCGGAGCTGATATGGCTCGTACAGAGTTCTACAGCGAGGGAACAATCCCGCTTCAGACACTTCGTGCAGATATCGATTATGGCTTTGCGGAAGCAGACACCACATACGGTAAAGTTGGTGTTAAGGCATGGATCTACAATGGTGAGATTCTTCCGACAAAAGGAACTAAGGAAGGGAGCGATAAATAATGTTAATGCCAAAAAGAGTAAAACGTCGTAAACAATTCCGTGGCTCCATGAGAGGAAAAGCCCTTAGAGGCAATGCTATCAACTATGGTGATTTCGGTCTTGTTGCTACTGAGCCGTGCTGGATCAGATCTAATCAGATCGAGGCAGCCCGTGTTGCTATGACCCGTTACATCAAACGTGGCGGTAAAGTTTGGATTAAGATTTTCCCGGATAAACCGGTAACAGCTAAACCAGCTGAGACTCGAATGGGTTCCGGAAAAGGCGCTCTGGAGTACTGGGTAGCAGTAGTAAAACCAGGTCGTGTTATGTTTGAGATTGCAGGCGTGTCCGAAGAGGTTGCCCGTGAAGCATTACGTCTTGCAATGCACAAGTTACCATGTAAATGTAAAATCGTTTCTCGTGCAGACTTAGAAGGCGGTGATAACAGTGAAAATTAATAAGTTCGTGGAAGATTTAAAAGCAAAGTCAGTTGCAGAACTGAATGAAGAATTAGTAGCTGCTAAAAAAGAGCTTTTCAATCTGAGATTTCAGAATGCAACAAACCAGTTAGACAATACAGGACGAATCAAAGAGGTTCGCAAAAATATTGCCAGAATCCAGACAGTAATCACTGAGCAGGCAAACGCTTCCAAATAGGACAGGAGGACATAAATCGTGGAAAGAAATCTGAGAAAAACCCGCGTGGGTAAGGTTGTCAGCGACAAAATGGATAAGACCATCGTAGTTGCAATTGAAGACCATGTAAAACATCCTCTTTACAAGAAAATCGTGAAGAGAACATATAAATTAAAAGCTCATGATGAGAACAATGAGTGCAACATCGGAGATACCGTTAAGGTAATGGAGACCAGACCGCTGTCCAAAGACAAGAGATGGAGACTGGTTGAGATCGTAGAGAAAGCTAAATAAGGAGGAAACCAGTATGATTCAGCAGGAAACTAGACTGAAAGTTGCCGACAACACTGGTGCAAAAGAAATCCTTTGTATTCGTGTTATGGGCGGCTCTACAAGAAGATATGCAAACATCGGTGACACAATCGTTGCTACGGTTAAAGATGCAACACCAGGCGGCGTTGTTAAAAAAGGTGACGTTGTTAAAGCTGTAGTTGTTAGAACTAAAAAAGGCGCTCGTCGTAAAGACGGATCCTACATCCGTTTCGATGAAAATGCTGCCGTAATTATCAAGGATGACTTAACTCCGAGAGGAACTCGTATCTTTGGACCAGTTGCCAGAGAGCTTCGTGAGAAGAAATTCATGAAGATCGTTTCCTTAGCTCCGGAAGTATTATAGGAGGGTGCCAAATGTCAGCTATGAAAATTAAAAAAGGTGATACTGTAAAAGTTATCGCTGGAAAAGATAAAGGTAAGGACGGAAAAGTTCTTGCAGTTAACGTAAAAGACAACACAGTAGTTGTTGAGAACGTAAACATGGTTACAAAGCACGCTAAACCGTCCGCAGCTAATCAGAACGGTGGAATCGTGACAAAAGAAGCTCCGCTTCACATCTCCAACGTAATGCTCGTTGTAGACGGAAAAGCTACAAGAGTTGGATTCAAGATGGATGGAGACAAAAAAGTTCGTGTTGCCAAAGCAACAGGAAAGACAATCGATTAATTAAGAGAGGAGGCATATAAAGGTGAGTAGATTAAAAGATCTTTACAAGAACGAGATCATGGATGCCATGACCAAGAAATTCGGATACAAAAACGTAATGGAAGTGCCAAAACTCGAGAAAATCGTTGTTAACATGGGTGTTGGCGAGGCAAAAGAGAACGCTAAACTTCTTGACGCTGCAATCGCAGATATGGAACTTGTTACAGGACAGAAAGCAATCGCTACAAAAGCTAAAAAATCTGTCGCTAACTTCAAAATCAGAGAGGGTATGCCAATCGGATGTAAAGTTACCTTAAGAGGCGAGAAGATGTATGAGTTCGCTGATCGTCTTATCAACCTTGCTCTTCCACGTGTACGTGACTTCCGTGGTGTTAACCCGAACGCATTCGACGGCAGAGGAAACTACGCTCTTGGTATCAAAGAGCAGCTGATCTTCCCAGAGGTTGAGTACGATAAGGTTGATAAAGTAAGAGGAATGGACGTTATCTTCGTTACAACTGCTAAAACAGATGAAGAGGCACGCGAATTACTGACATTATTCAACATGCCATTTGCTAAATAGGAGGAAAAGATTCATGGCTAAGACAGCAATGAAAATTAAACAGCAGCGTAAAGCTAAATTCTCCACAAGAGAGTATACTCGCTGCAGAATCTGTGGCCGTCCACATGCATACCTGAGAAAATACGGAATTTGCAGAATCTGCTTCCGTGAGCTGGCATACAAAGGTCAGATCCCGGGTGTTAAGAAAGCTTCCTGGTAGGCCGAGGCGAAAGCAACTTTTTAATCATTTAAATAATATTCACACGACATGTAAAGTCTGAAGAAAGAGGAGGAAACTTACATGACAATGAGCGATCCGATCGCAGATATGCTTACAAGAATCCGTAACGCAAACACTGCAAAACATGACACTGTAGACGTACCGGCATCCAAGATGAAAATTGCTATCGCAAACATCCTTGTAGATGAGGGATACATCGCAAAATATGATCTGGTTGAGGATGGAGTTGTTAAAACTCTTCACATCACACTGAAATACGGTGAGGATAAAAACCAGAAGATCATCACAGGACTTAAGAGAATCTCCAAACCAGGTCTTCGTGTATACGCAGGCAAGGATGAGCTTCCGAAGGTTCTTGGCGGACTTGGTATCGCAATCCTTTCCACAAACAAAGGCGTTATCACTGACAAAGAGGCTCGTAAGCTTCAGGTTGGTGGCGAGGTACTTGCATTTGTATGGTAGTCCATACAGGGCAGTCATATAGCTTTTAAACTGAAAACAGAGAGGGCATGGGCCCTCTCCGACAATCTAAGTAAGGAGGACAAATTTATGTCACGAATCGGAAGACTTCCGGTTGCAATTCCAGCTGGCGTTGAGGTTACAGTCGCAGATGGAAACGTTGTAACAGTAAAAGGACCTAAGGGAACACTTGAGAGAGCACTCCCGACAGAGTTAGAGATCAAAGTTGAAGACGGTCATGTAGTTGTAACAAGACCGAACGACTTAAAGAGAATCAAAGCCCTTCACGGCTTAACAAGAAGCCTTATCCACAACATGGTTGTTGGTGTAAGCGAAGGATACAAAAAAGAGCTTGAGGTTAACGGTGTTGGTTACAGAGCTGCTAAGCAGGGCAAGAAACTTGTACTTAACCTCGGATATTCTCACCCGGTAGAGATGGAAGATCCAGAAGGTCTTGAGTCCACAGTTGATGGAAACAAGATCATCGTATCTGGTATCAGCAAAGAAAAAGTTGGCCAGTACGCAGCTGAGATCAGAGACAAGAGAAGACCTGAGCCATACAAGGGCAAGGGAATCAAGTACGTTGACGAAGTTATCAGACGTAAAGTCGGTAAGACCGGTAAGAAATAATTAAGGAGAGTGAGAATATGATTAACAAAGCATCCAGAAGCGAAATTCGCGAAAAGAAGCATAGAAGATTACGTCATCATTTAAACGGAACTGCAACTACTCCTCGTCTGGCAGTATTTCGTTCCAACAAGCACATCTATGCACAGATTATTGATGACACAGTTGGTAAAACTTTAGTATCCGCTTCTACTCTCCAGAAGGACGTAAAAGCAGAGCTTGAGAACACTGACGATGTACAGGCTGCAGCAAAAGTCGGAACAGTAATCGGTAAAAAAGCTGTTGAGGCTGGTATCGAGAGCGTTGTTTTCGACAGAGGTGGATATATCTACCACGGAAAAGTTAAAGCACTGGCAGATGCAGCAAGAGAAGCTGGACTGAAATTCTAAGAGGAGGAAAAGAACACATGAAACGTAATCTTATTGATGCTAGTCAGTTAGAGTTAGAAGATAAAGTAGTATCAATCAAGCGTGTTACCAAGGTTGTTAAAGGTGGTCGTAACTTCCGTTTCACAGCTTTAGTTGTTGTAGGTGACGGCAATGGACACGTTGGTGCAGGTTTAGGAAAAGCAGCAGAAATTCCGGAGGCGATCCGCAAAGGTAAAGAGGACGCTATGAAGAAACTTGTTACTGTTGCAAGAGACGAGAACAATTCCATTACACATGACTTCATCGGAAAATTCGGAAGCGCTGAGATGCTTCTGAAGAGAGCTCCGGAAGGTACTGGAGTTATCGCCGGTGGCCCGGCACGTGCCGTAATCGAGCTTGCTGGTATCAAAAACATCCGTACAAAATGTATGGGTTCCAGAAATAAACAGAACGTAGTTCTGGCAACAATCGCAGGCCTGAGCCAGTTAAAGACTCCGGAAGAGGTTGCAAAGCTCCGCGGAAAATCTGTAGATGAGATTCTGGGTTAAGGAGGAAATGGAAATGGCAGATACAATCAAGGTTACACTGGTAAAATCTCCAATCGGTGCAGTACCGAAGCACAAAAAGACTGTAAAAGCTATGGGTCTTACAAAGATGCATAAAACAGTTGAGATGCCAGACAACGCTGCAACTAGAGGAATGATTCAGCAGGTGCAGCACCTGGTAAAAGTAGAAGATTAAGGAGGTGCCAGAATGGAATTATCAAACTTAAGACCCGCAGAGGGTTCCAAGCATAGCGATAACTTCAGAAGAGGCCGTGGACATGGTTCAGGAAACGGCAAAACTGCTGGTAAAGGACATAAAGGACAGCTTGCTCGTTCCGGCCACAAGAAACCGGGATTCGAGGGAGGTCAGATGCCTTTATACAGACGTCTTCCTAAGAGAGGTTTCACTAACAGAAACTCTAAAGAAATTATCGCAATCAATGTAGACGTTCTCAATCGTTTTGAGGATGGCGCAGAGGTTACAGTTGACAGCTTACTTGCAAGCGGTGCAATCTCCAAGGCTGGTGATGGTGTTAAGATCCTTGGAAACGGCGAGCTTACAAAAAAACTCAATGTTAAAGTAAACGCTGTCAGCGAGACTGCAAAAACAAAAATTGAAGCTGCTGGTGGTACAGTAGAGGTGATCTAATGTTTGAGACTCTTAAGAGTGTTTTCAAAGTAAAGGAAATGAGAAGGAAACTTCTCTATCTGATCTGGATGATATTCGTGATCAGAATTGGATCCCAGCTTCCTGTACCGGGGGTCGACAGTGACTTCTTTAAGCAGTGGTTTGAATCTAATACCGGTGACGCATTCAATTTCTTTGATGCGTTCACCGGCGGTTCCTTTACTCAGATGTCAATTTTTGCATTGAACATCACACCTTACATTACTTCTTCCATTATCATTCAGCTTCTTACCATTGCTATTCCGGCACTGGAAGAGATGCAGCGTGACGGAGAAGAAGGAAGAAAAAAGCTTACAGCAATCACACGTTATGTAACGGTCGGTCTTGCTCTGTTTGAGTCTGTTGCCATGGCAATCGGATTCGGACGTCAGGGTATGATCCCGGATATGAATTTCCTGAAGGGAATCGTGGTTGTTGCAAGTTTAACAGCGGGTTCCGCAATGCTTATGTGGCTGGGCGAGCGTATTACAGAGAAGGGCATCGGAAATGGTATTTCCATTGTCCTGACTATCAATATCGTGTCCAGGATCCCGAGCGATATATCCCTTCTTTATGAGAACTTCGTCAAGGGCAAAACAATTGCAAAAGGAATGCTTGCAGCCTGCATCATCGCTGTGATCATCCTGGTTGTTGTAGTGCTCGTACTTATCCTCAACGGAGCAGAGAGAAGAATTCCGGTTCAGTATTCCAAGAAGATGGTTGGACGTAAAATGATGGGCGGTCAGTCCACAAACATCCCGCTTAAAGTAAATACTGCCGGCGTTATTCCGGTTATTTTTGCTTCCTCCATTATGTCTTTCCCGTCAATCATTGCACAGTTCGCTGGCAAAGGAAACGGAACAGGCATTGGAAGTGAGATCTTAAGAGGACTTTCCTCCAATAACTGGTGTAATCCAAGTCAGATCCAGTACAGCTGGGGTCTGATCCTGTATGTGGTACTTTGCGTATTCTTCGCATACTTCTATACATCCATTACCTTTAATCCGTTGGAAGTAGCCGATAATATCAAAAAGCAGGGCGGTTTTATCCCAGGCATCCGTCCGGGAAAACCGACTTCAGATTATTTGACTAAAATCCTGAATTATATTATATTTATAGGTGCAGTAGGTCTTGTTATCGTGGCCGTAATCCCGTTCTTCTTCAACGGTGTGTTCGGTGCGAATGTTTCCTTCGGCGGTACATCTATCATCATCATCGTAGGTGTTATCCTGGAGACCGTTAAGCAGGTGGAATCACAGCTGCTTGTACGTAATTACAAAGGCTTCCTGAACTAATTGAAAATGAAGGTTGCGGTGCGAAAGTGTCGCAGCCTTGATTTGTAAACAGGACTGTCTGAAAATCAGGCAGAAAACAGGAAAATGGAGGGTATGCTATGAGAATTATTATGTTGGGTGCACCGGGGGCAGGCAAAGGTACTCAGGCTAAGAAAATTGCGGCGAAATATGGAATTCCGCACATCTCCACAGGAGATATTTTCCGTGCCAACATCAAGAACGGTACTGAGCTTGGAAAAAAAGCAAAAACTTACATGGATCAGGGACTTCTCGTTCCGGATGAACTGACCTGTGACCTTGTTGTTGACAGAATCCAGCAGGATGACGCAAGAGAAGGTTATGTTCTGGATGGTTTCCCGAGAACAATTCCGCAGGCAGAATGTCTGACAGAAGCTCTGAATAAACTTGGAAGCAAAATTGACTATGCAATCGATGTGGATGTGCCGGATGATAACATCGTGAAACGTATGGGTGGACGCCGTGCATGTGTGAAATGTGGTGCAACTTATCACGTTGTATTTGCAGCACCGAAGACAGAAGGTGTCTGCGATACCTGTGGTGACAAGCTTGTACTCCGTGACGATGACAAGCCGGAGACAGTCCAGAAACGTCTGAATGTTTATCATGAGCAGACACAGCCATTGATTGACTATTACACCACACAGGGTGTTTTGAAGACGGTAGACGGAACCAGGGACCTGAATGAGGTATTCCAGGAGATCGTTGACATCTTAGGAGAATAAGAATGTCCGTAACAATTAAGACACAGCATGAAATAGAACTTATGAGAGAATCCGGCCATCTTCTTGAGAAGGTGCACGACGGTTTGATCCCTTACATCAAACCAGGTGTCAGCACCAAGGAGATTGATAAGATCGGTGAAGAAATGATCCGGTCTATGGGCTGTATTCCGAACTTTCTGAATTACGGAGGTTTTCCGGCTTCTTTCTGTATCAGCCTGAATGACGAGGTTGTGCATGGAATTCCATCCGAGGAGAAGATTATCCAGGACGGGGATCTGGTTAAGATCGACGCCGGCCTGATTTATAAGGGCTACCATTCTGACGCAGCACGTACCTATGCGGTAGGTGAAGTATCCAAAGAAGCACAGCAGCTCATTAAGGTTACAAGAGAGTGCTTTTTTGAAGGACTGAAAATGGCAAAAGCCGGAAATCATTTAAATGATATTTCCAAAGCCATCGGAGCCCACGCAGCGAAATACCGTTACGGTATTGTACGTGACCTTGTAGGACATGGAATCGGAACTCATCTTCATGAGGATCCGCAGATTCCAAACTTCCCGCAGAAGCGCAGGGGCATCAAGCTCCTTCCGGGAATGACCCTGGCCGTCGAGCCCATGATCAACCTTGGTCGTGCGGACGTGGCATGGCTGGACGATGAGTGGACAGTAGTAACCATGGATGGTTCACTTTCCGCACATTATGAAAATACGATCCTCATCACCGATGGGGAACCAGAGATTCTGACGCTTACGAATCTGTAAGCAGCAATTGTTGTCATGACATAGGAGGTAAAAAATGTCAAAAGCAGATGTGATCGAAGTAGAAGGCACTGTTCTGGAGAAACTGCCTAACGCGATGTTTAAAGTAGAACTGGAAAACAAACATGTGGTACTTGCCCATATCAGCGGTAAGCTCCGTATGAACTTCATCCGTATTCTCCCGGGAGATAAAGTAACGATCGAACTTTCTCCGTATGATCTTTCCAAGGGAAGAATCATCTGGAGAGATAAATAAGAAATTCTGTAAAGGGCCTGGCGGTTTTAAACTGCTGGGTCTTTTTTTATGCCTTTTTCCGGGGAAAAGATCTCAAAGTGGACTTTATCGCTCACACGTTTTTCACGCTTTAAACATAAAGTGAACAGATTTTGCTGATATAGTATGAGCATACAAGAAAGAGAGAGGTGTTCATATGAAGAAAAAATATCTTGCAGCAATCTTAGGCGTTATGATAGCAACAACATCTGTTACCGCATGCGGGGCAGCGACAACAGAGACAACAACGAATACAACGGAAAGTTCAGAGAATAAAGAGACAGAAGATACAAAGGCAGAGAGTGAAGAAAGCGCAGACGACAGTGACAGCAGCGCAGATGCGGATAAAGAGGATTCTGATGAGGAAGATGTGACCTACGGTGAAGTAAAATCTGTGGAAGACGGAAAGATCACCATCGCAGTTGGAACGATGAAAGAAATGGGCGGAAATGGTGGTACCCCAGGCGGAGATCAGGGAGAAGCGCCTTCCATGCTGGATCTGACCGGAAATGAGATGACAGTCACAGTAACAGACGATACAGTGATCACAAAAGAAAGCGCCGGAGATCCAGGCGGAGCCCCAGGAGAAAATCAGGGAGAAGCCCAGGAGAAACCGGACGGTGACAGCACAGATGGAAATGGTCAGGGAGAAGCCCCTGAGAAGCCAGACGGAGATAATGGAAATGGTCAGGCCCCAGGCGGTGATCAGGGCGGTGCGCCGGACGGCAATAATTCCCAGAGTAAGACCATCGAACTCTCAGACATCCAGGAAGGTGACATCGTAGCCATCACCACAGACGATGATGGAAACGCCCTTACTATTAAAGTACAGAGCTCAGACATGGGCGGCGGCCAGGGAGGACCTGGTGGAGCACCTGGCGGACAGTCACAGGGAGTAGACAGCTATGATGCAGCCAATACGTACGATTCTGATACAGAGGTATCCGATACATCCCTGGAATCCACCGGAACAGACGAGAATGCGGCACTTGTTTCCTCAGGTGCAAATGTAACGTTCGATAATGTAGATATCACAAGAAATTACTCCGACAGTACAGGCGGCGACAACTCCAGCTTTTATGGCGTAGGAGCAGCACTTCTTGCAACAGACGGAAATGCCTATGTAAAAGGCGGAACCGTAACCACTGATGCAGCCGGCGGAGCAGGACTTTTTGCCTACGGCGACGGAACCGTTTATGCGGCAGATACTACCATCAAGACAACACAGGATACTTCCGGTGGGATCCACGCAGCTGGCGGCGGTAAATTATACGCCTGGGATCTGAATGTGGAGACAGACGGAGAATCTGCAGCAGCCATCCGAAGCGACCGTGGCGGCGGAACCATGGTCGTAGACGGCGGAACTTACACATCCAACGGTGTCGGATCACCGGCAGTATACTGCACCGCAGATATTGCAGTAAAAGATGCCACACTTACAGCAAACGGATCAGAAGCCGTGTGCATCGAAGGACTGAACTCCCTGCATCTTTTTAACTGCGACCTTACGGGAAATATGAGCGACTTAAGTCAGAATGACAGTACCTGGACCGTAATTCTCTATCAGAGTATGTCCGGTGATTCTGAAGTAGGAAACAGCACTTTCCAGATGGACGGCGGAACACTTACTTCCCAGAACGGCGGCGTGTTCTACACAACCAACACAGAGAGTGATATTACACTGAAAGATGTAGATATCACATACAACAATGACAATGAGTATTTCCTTCGCTGTACAGGAAATAACAACGAAAGAGGCTGGGGCGAAAGCGGAGCTAACGGAGCAGACTGCGACTTTACAGCGATCAGCCAGGATATGGAAGGCAGTGTGATCTGGGATACCATCAGCCAGCTTGATTTCTATATGACAGATGGAAGTAACCTGACAGGAGCTATCATAGACGATGAGAGTTTTGCAGGCAACGGCGGAGACGGTTACTGCAACGTATATGTCAGTGACGACTCTACCTGGACAGTGACCGGTGACAGCACTGTATCCACACTTTCCAATGCAGGAACTATCGTGGATGACTCCGGAAAAACGGTCACAATCAAAGGAACAGACGGAACTGTATATGTAGAAGGCGACAGCGATTACAACATCACCGTAGATAAATACGAAGATACCGCAGATACTTCAGGCAGCGATACCGTTGCCTCCTGGTCTGATTATGAAGTGGAGAAACCAGATACCCTCTAAAAAAGAACATCCCTTTTGCAAAAATATAAATGAAAAGAATCCCGCGGAAACGTTTAAAACCGTTTCCGCGGGATTCTTTTATGTAGTCCATTCTGTAAATTTCAGCGTTTTATCATCCGATACCGCCAAGCACGATACCAAGGATCAGCACCAGGAAGCATACCGGAATATAAAGATATTTACACACCGGGTAAAAATATTTCGTAAATGGTTTTTCGCGGCCTTTGTTGATCTGGCTCTCTACATATTTTTTGCCAAATACCCAGAAGAACATGATCCCTGCAAGTCCTGCCCCAAGAGGACAGATATAGATGGAAAGCACATCCATCCAGTCAGAGACGATGCCCTGAATCAGAAGAGAAACCACGACTCCGATAGCTGCGATCACTATACAGGAAGGGATACGGCCAAGGCCTGTTTTTTCCTGAACCGTGGCGATGGGGGCCTCATAAAGGTTCATAAGGGAAGTCATGCCTGCAAGGAAAACGGCTACGAAGAAGATAATGGCGATGATCCGTCCGCCAGGCATGGTTTTGATCAGGTGCGGCAGGTAGATGAACAGAAGTCCGGGACCGCCCTGGTCAAGCTTGGCACCTGTGGTAGCCATGGCCGGAATGATAACAAGTGCTGCCAGCATAGCAGCCAGAGTATCAAAAAGTGCTACCCTTGCAGCAGATGCAGGGATATCTTCGCTGTCTGGAAGATAAGATCCGTAGATCAGTGTACCGTTGCCTGCAACAGACAGGGAGAAAAATGCCTGTCCAAGTGCGAAGATCCAGGTGGAAGGCTTTGCCAGAATTTCCGGCTCCACGCGGAAGATATAGCGGTATCCGGCAGCAGCTCCCGGCTGAAAGGCAACATAGATGCCAAGGATCACAAACAGTATAAAGAAGATAGGCATCATCACTTTATTGGCCTTTTCGATGCCGCTTCCAACGCCGTACATCAGGATAAACATGCAGATCACAAGAGCAGCCAGCTGCCAGAGATTATTTCCCCAGGCAGAGGCCATGCCTCCGAATTTGGCGCCAAAGGACTCAATATTTGCCGGTGCCAGGGTAGATCCTGTAAAGGTTCCGAGCATATATCGGAAGATCCATCCCATAACAACCGTATAACCGATAGCCATGGCCAGTGCACCGATCACCGGTATCCAGCCCAGTGTTTCGCCCAGCCTTCGTTTGCCTCTGGTTTCACAGGCCATGCCGAAGGCGTCGATGGGTCCGGAACGTGTCCCACGGCCAAAGCTCATCTCACCGATCACCCCGGTAAAGCCGATCAGTGCCACAAAAATAAAATATGGGATCAGGAACGATCCCCCGCCATACAGGGAAACTCTGGTGGGAAACATCCAGATATTTCCCATTCCAACCGCAGACCCGATGCAGGCCAGAATGAACCCCCAGCGGCTGTTAAAAGATTCTCGTTTTTTCATAAAAATAAAATTTCCTCTCTCCGTTGATCGTTTCAGTATAACATAATTTTGGAAAATAGGAAACTGCAGCATCTATACAGATCTAGGTATCTATACAGATCTAGACGGATATTTGTGAGCCACATTTGTCACCTGCTCATAACCGTATAGCTGCGAAGCAGTTATGAGCCGGGCTCATCGGCGCAGGGCATTATCATAAAAACGAAAATGATCCGGTCTGTGCCGTGACTGGGTATACTCAAACATCACACCGTCACTGTTATAAGTCTGGCTGGACACTACAGCCACGCAGTTATAATCCTTCACATTCAGATGAAGATATTTTTCATCAATTTCTGTAACCTTTTCCACAGTCATGACACGTTTGCTGTTGACAATGGTCATATGAAGCACCTTTTCCAGATATTCATAGATAGAATGACTGGCAATCTCGGCAGTAAGGCCGGGAACGGATTCCTTCAGAAAATAATTATGGTTGATGATCAGCGGGATATCTTCAAGATAATGGATACGCTGAATATAATATACTTCTGCACCAGCGGGAAATCCTGTGTAAGCAGACTGCTTTTTGCTGATACAAAGCTCTGTAAAAAGAGCCACCTCCGTATGGGCATTCTGACCGTTCCTTGCAGCAGATTCCTTGAAGGTTTCGATCTCTCCGATGGTGAAAGCAGTCTGCTCGTTTGGACGGTAGATATTGCGGACACCTTTTCCCTGCATGGTCTGTACATAGCCGTCACTGACAAGAAGACTGACCGCACGGCGCAGGGTATTGCGGGAGCAGCCGTAAGTCTGGATCAGAGTGTTTTCGGAAGGCAGAAGCTCCTGATAGGCAAAGGTGTTGTCCTCTATTTTCATTTTCAGATCTTTATAGATATCTTCGTAAATACTTTTGGGCATTTCAATTCTCCATTCATGTTCGGTCAAAAATATATAGCAGGATTTATGATCTCTGGAATAATTATAAAAGATTTTCCCGGTAAGCGCAATGTAAATACTACGGAATGTTTAAACAAGTTGCAGAACATATTGATATGTTATGAGGATAGTATGAGAAATATAGATGAAATCAATTTGCGGCCATTCAAAATCATGATACTGGATTTCGAACGTATATAAGCTGTAAGCGCCAGAGGGGCTTATGCGTAAACAAAAAAGGAAATGTGACAGTGTAAAAACAGATCACATTTCCTCTTATTTTATCAAAGCTAAAATAAAGTCAGGCCTCTTTTTTCTTATAGGAAAGATTCCTGAGGCTGCTGCCGTCAGAAGCTGTGCTTCGGGTAACTGCCGGTGTATCGGCTGCGGTATTCCGGTCTGCACTGATCAGCCATACAGCATAGAAGGCAGGAACCAGACAGAGCCATACGCCTGAGAGACCGCAGGTCATATACAGGATCAGAGACAAAGCTGCACCTGTATGAAAAGAAAGCAGCGTCATTCCGTAGAATTTTGCTTTATCGCACTGTGCGCTGTCCTTTTTCATAAGGAACTGAGTGACAGCTGTGGTGAACTGGCGAAGGTTGTTGGTGGAAAAGATCGTGGAGCTGTTATATCCGCCGGGAGCCTTGAAGGTACACCACTGGAAAGGCATTGCAAAGAACACGGGGTAAAGAGCCACAACCGGAGACATTCCGGAAGGAAAGAATCCCAGGAGCAGGATCGCAAAGATATCGATCCCGATACTGATAAAACGAAGATCTGCGGAAAAATGCTCTGGGATCCAGACCGTAAGGATAACAGCAGCCATATATATGAGAAGCGCACCCACACGCAGAAGCATATCCGAAAAATTCCTGCCTATGAGATCCCGCACAACACCAAGAAGATTGGCTGTCTGGGCATTGCCGAAAAGATCAGCTCTTGACACAATGGCATAAAGCCCCAGGTATCCACCGATAAAAGATAAGGTGTAATGTATCAGAAAACGATATTTCATTTCCGTATGCATATGTAAAGATTCCTTTCATTAAAATAGGCAGATTCCATATGTCTGCCGGACTTTGCCACCCATTATAATACAGCCTGTAAAAAAAATCAAAAATTTTTAAAATTTTTTCTTGCATTTCAGGAAAACAGGTGTTAGTATATATTTCAAGCGCGCAAATACTGTGTATGAGTGCGCCTGTGAAACTGCAGATATGAGACTAATTTACGGAAGGAGGATTTCCAGTGAAAGTAAGATCATCTGTAAAGCCGATCTGCGAGAAGTGCAAGGTCATTAAGAGAAAGGGATCCATCAGAATCATCTGTGAGAACCCGAAGCACAAACAGCGTCAGGGTTGATTTCCATATCGGAACTTCTTTGGAATGTTTGTGAAACGTGCGGCTGCAGTATGAAACACCCGGAAGGGTTGTTCTGCTGAGTGAATAATAAGCATGTATTGCCTAATACCGAGAGGCAACAGCGGTTAAGATCCGCAATTTCGGAAAGGCTGTGATTCGCCAATTACAGCTGGGTGTTTTACCGAGGCACCCCAATTAGGAAACTAGAAAAGAAAGCGGCAGGTTGATATGTCCCATTTCACCTTGCGAGAGCAAGTGACATACGATATGCAGGACTTTCAGAAACAGAAAATGGAGGAAACAGTACATGGCTCGTATAGCTGGTGTAGACTTACCAAGAGAGAAACGTATTGAAATCGGTCTTACCTACATTTATGGAATTGGTAGACCAAGCGCAGACAAAATTCTTGCTAAAGCAGAGGTTAATCCTGACACACGTGTCAGAGATCTGACTGATGACGAGGTTAAGAGACTGAGCGCTGTTATTGATGAGACAATGACAGTAGAAGGTGATCTGAGAAGGGAAATCGCCCTTAACATCAAGAGACTGCAGGAGATCGGATGCTACAGAGGTATCCGTCATCGTAAAGGACTCCCGGTTCGTGGTCAGAAGACTAAGACAAATGCGAGAACTCGCAAGGGACCGAAGAGAACAGTTGCAAACAAGAAGAAATAATTTATAGATATAACTAATTAATTTCAAAAAAAGGAAAGTGTAGGTTAGTTTTAAAATGGCAAAAGTTACAAAGAAAACGACAAAACGTCGTGTCAAGAAAAACGTTGAACACGGACAGGCACACATTCAGTCTTCCTTCAACAATACAATCGTTACACTGACAGATAACGAAGGAAACGCTCTTTCATGGGCAAGTGCCGGTGGTCTTGGATTTAAAGGTTCAAGGAAATCTACCCCTTATGCAGCACAGATGGCAGCAGAGACTGCAACAAAAGCTGCTTTAATTCATGGATTAAAAACAGTAGACGTTATGGTAAAAGGCCCGGGCTCAGGCCGTGAAGCAGCAATCCGTGCGCTTCAGGCATGCGGACTTGAAGTAACCAGCATTCGTGACGTAACTCCGGTTCCTCACAACGGATGCCGTCCACCAAAACGCAGAAGAGTCTAATTAGGAGGTAGTTGAAATGGCAGTAAATAGAGTACCTGTTCTGAAAAGATGCAGATCCCTTGGCCTGGATCCGATCTACTTAGGAATTGATAAAAAGTCCACAAGACAGTTAAAACGTGCAAACCGTAAAGTATCTGAGTACGGACTTCAGTTAAAAGAGAAACAGAAAGCAAAATTCATCTACGGAGTTCTTGAGAAACCTTTCCGTAACTACTACAAGAAAGCCGACAGAATGCAGGGCCAGACAGGTGAGAACCTTATGGTTATGCTTGAGAGCAGACTTGACAACATCGTTTTCCGTATGGGATTCGCTAGAACAAGAAGAGAGGCTCGTCAGATCGTAGATCACAAGCACGTACTTGTTAACGGAAAATGCGTAAACATTCCGTCCTATCTCTGCAAAGCAGGCGATACAATCGAGATCAGAGAGAAGAGCAAAGGTTCTGAGAGATATAAAGGAATCCTTGAGGTTACAGGTGGAAGACTTGTTCCGGAGTGGATCGACGCTGATCAGGAGAACCTGAAGGGTGTAATTAAAGAGCTTCCTACAAGAGAGCAGATCGATGTTCCTGTAAACGAGATGCTTATCGTCGAGCTGTATTCTAAATAATTAGTAACTGTTTACTGTGTCTACAGTTATAAAAATTGGTAATACCCTCGAATGTTGATTAACCCAGAAGGAGGGAACCTTATAGTGTTTGATTTCAATAAACCAAAAATCGAAATTACCGAAATATCCGAAGATAAGAAGTTTGGAAGATTCGTTGTAGAGCCTCTTGAAAGAGGTTACGGTACTACCCTTGGCAATTCTTTAAGAAGAATTATGCTGTCCTCCCTTCCGGGAGCTGCAGTAAGCCAGGTGAAGATCGATGGTGTACTTCATGAATTCAGCTCCATTCCGGGCGTGAAGGAAGATGTAACCGAGATCATCATGAATCTGAAATCTCTTGCCATCAAGAATCACAGCAGTGACAATGAGCCGAAGACCGCATACATCGAGTGTGAGGGCAAAGGTGTTGTTACAGCAGCTGATATCCAGGCAGATCAGGATATTGAGATCATGAACCCGGATCAGGTAATTGCAACCCTGAACGGCGGAAAAGACTGCAGACTGGCCATGGAACTTACCATTACCAAGGGACGTGGTTATATCAGTGCAGACAAAGGCAAAACCGATGACATGCCGATCGGTGTGATCGCAGTTGATGCAATCTACACTCCGGTTGACAGAGTCAACATGATCGTCGAGAATACACGAGTTGGTCAGGTAACTGACTTCGACAAGCTTACACTGGATGTATATACCAATGGAACACTTGATCCGGACGAGGCAGTCAGCCTTGCAGCGAAGGTTCTCAGCGAGCATTTAAGCCTGTTCATTGATCTTTCCGAGAATGCTAAGACCGCAGAGGTTATGATCGAGAAAGAAGACAATGAGAAGGAAAAGGTTCTGGAGATGAGCATTGATGAGCTTGAGCTCTCTGTTCGTTCCTACAACTGCCTTAAGAGAGCCGGTATCAATACGGTTGAAGAATTATGCAACAAGACTTCTGACGATATGATGAAGGTTCGTAATCTGGGCCGCAAATCATTAGAGGAAGTACTTGCGAAACTCAAAGAGCTGGGACTTCAGCTCCAGCCTACAGAGGAATAATAATGTTGACGGTTCGCGGTGAATGTCGCGAACCGTAACTGGATAACAGGTTTCGGTACCAGCATGCGTTTAAGACATGCACACCGCCGGAAACAGAATAATGAGTGGGGTGTCAGCAGCAGGGCAGTAAGACCGAACAAGCATGTCCTGGTGTCCCACAGATGGAGGATAATAAAATGGCAAAATATAGAAAATTAAGCAGAACATCTAACCAGAGAAAAGCACTCCTGAGAAATCAGGTTACAAACCTTCTTCATCACGGAAAAATCGTGACAACAGAGGCTAAGGCTAAAGAGATCCGCAAGATCGCTGAGGGACTTATCGCTATGGCTGTACGTGAGAAAGACAATTTCGAGACAGTTACAGTAACAGCTAAGGTTGCTCGTAAAGATGCTGACGGAAAACGTGTAAAAGAAGTCGTAGACGGCAAAAAGAAAACAGTTTACGATGAAGTTCAGAAAGAGATCAAGAAAGATGCTCCTTCCAGACTTCATGCACGTCGTGAGATGATGAAAG
The DNA here is from genome assembly GCF_003479245.1 of Ruminococcus sp. AF17-12. Taxonomy (NCBI): domain Bacteria; kingdom Bacillati; phylum Bacillota; class Clostridia; order Eubacteriales; family Oscillospiraceae; genus Ruminococcus; species Ruminococcus sp. AF17-12. The sequence continues at coordinate 134,241 of NZ_QUGY01000007.1, read as the reverse complement.
TTTTCTATCCTGTAACAGAGGTTCCTGCTAAGGGCGCTGGCAGAAAGAAAAATACAAAAGAAGTTGACATGGTTGACAAGATGTTCAGCGAGATCGCTCCGAAATACGCAGATCGTAACGGTGGTTACACAAGAATCGTTAAGATCGGACAGCGTAAAGGCGATGCAGCAATGGAAGTTCTTATCGAGCTTGTATAATTTACTTCTGACCGATTTAAAGGACATTTGCAGAAATGCAGATGTCCTTTTTTAATATTCCAAAAAACTCGAAAAAATGCATAAATGGTGGGTTTTCGACCATAAATTACATTAAGATATCATAATTTGAATAACAAATCATGGTATAATATATAGAACAAAAAGTAACAATGATGGAGTAAAAGGGGATACATAAATATGACGATGATGACCATTGCCATTTGTGATGATATGCAGGCGGATGCGAGAAGACTTCACAAACAGCTTGAGCGGATCGTTCCAGGGTCAGAAATTCGGATATTTAAAAGCGGCGAGCTTTTATTGGAAGAATTGGAAAAGAAAAGGAAACCTTATGATGCAATCTTTGTGAACATTGATTCAAAGAAAGTAGACGGACTGGAAACAATACGGAAGATACGTGAAAAAGAAATGTCAGTGGCAGTGCTTTTTATGAGTAGAAGCGATGAATATTACAGAAATGCTTTTGACCTGTTTGCATATAACTATTTACTGAAACCTGTAACCGAAGAAACTTTGGAATATGTAATGGAACCACTGAAGAAGCGACTTAGCGACGGGAATGATGAGCGGGTGATCCATTTTCAGTATCGTGCCCGTGTGTATACTTTACGCTACAGTCAGGTTAGCTATATTACCAGTAGTCTCCATATCGTGAATTTCCATAGGACAGACGGAAGTATACTCCAGTGCAGAGGTAAGCTGAAAGACTTCGAAAAACAGCTTGACGACGGTACATTTTTGCGGTGTCATCAGAGCTTTATAGTAAATATGGAACGGGTCACAGGAGCTGAAAATGACAGCTTCCATATCGGAGAGCATGTAATACCGATCTCCCGATCCTATAATCGGAATGCACACGAGAAATATGATGAATATCTGAGGCTTCAGCAGGAATATGACGAGGAAGAAGAGGATTAACTTGATTATTATCCTTTTTTAGCGTACAATCGGTAATGTATGAAATACGACTACACGTATGCGAAAGGATGATAAACATGGTCGGTGGGACTTTTGGTATTACCGGACAGAAACAATATAGGAATGATTTGGGACAGGTTCCCGGATATGATAAATTTGCAGAAGATAAAAAGGAAAGCAGCGAGGAAATGTTTTCCTTTACGTCTTGTGCATTTTTTTGTTGCCTGAGATGATGCGACGTTTTATACTGACATTGGAAATACTGTTTGTATCACTTTTTCTTCTGGGAGGTAGTTTCACGGAAACAGAAACTGCCCGGAATACATCAGGAGGATTTAGCTGGAAGGACTACAGGACCATTGCACATGCTCTGGGAGGTATGGACGGAAAGGATTACCTGAATTCCAGAGAGGGATTTCTGTTCATGTATGAACAGGGAGTTCGTCTTTTTGAATTGGATCTTTCCAGGACATCCGATGGAGTATGGGTCTGCAGGCATAACTGGAACGATTCCATGGGACAGTGGGATGGCAACGGAAAAAAAGTCCTTACAGAAAAGGAATTCAGACAAAGTAAAATATATGGGAAATACACCCCCATGACACTGGAGGATTTTTTCCTTCTTCTGAAAGATTATCCGGATGCATATGTGCTGATCGATTCCAAACAGTATTCTCTTCGCAATTATCAGAGAACACTGGAGGATTACAGTGATTATGTGGAAATCGCCAGGAATGCAGGTGCCGGTGAGACGCTGGATCGGATCATTCCGGAAATCTACAATGAAGCAATGTTTCCCGGAACGGCCATGCTCTATTCTTTTCCTTCCTATGTATATTCACTGTGGCAGGAGTATTCTGTGGAAGAGCTGGAGTATATTGCATCCTTCTGTAAAGAAAAGGGAATTCCGGCAGCAACAGTATACTGGGAGTATTGGTCAGAAGAAACGGAGAAGATCTTTGAAAAAAACGGGATCAGTCTGTATGTTTATACGGTTAATGACCGTGACCAGGCCAGAAGATACATTTCGCAGGGAGCAGAAGGAATCTGTACCGATTTCCTGACAGCGGAAGATCTGTGGTAAGAGAAATAAAAACAAAGGAATCAGAAGATTATGAAAATAAGAACAACCATTGCTGTGATGGCAGCAAAGATCACAGGACATGTCTGTAAGCTTATGGGCCGGCAGGGTGTGACCTGGGCCGGTAAGGTCGCGATGAAGATCTGTCCGGATATCCTGGAAGAGCTTTCTTCTCAGGTAAGAGAAAAAATATTTGTAGTATGCGGAACCAACGGAAAGACCACAACCAATAACATGCTGTGCGCAGGCCTTGAGGCAGAGGGAAAAAAGGTCATCTGCAATCATACCGGTTCCAACATGCTCAACGGAGTTGTGGCAGCCTTTGTATTGGGGGCAAAATTCAGCGGAAAACTGGATGCGGATTATGCTTGTATCGAGGTGGATGAGGCATCCACAAGACATGTGTTCACAAGGATCAGACCGGATTATATGGTTATGACCAATCTGTTCCGTGATCAGCTGGACCGTTATGGCGAGATCGATATCACTATGAATATCCTGGAAGAAATGATGAAAAAGGTTCCGGATATGAAGGTCATTGTCAATGGTGATGATGCATTGTCTGCATATCTTGCCATGGACTGCGGAAATCCTTTTGTAACCTACGGGATCAGCAAACCGGTGATCGAGAACAAAACAAACGAGATCCGTGAGGGCCGGTTCTGTAAGTGCTGTGGAGAAAGGCTGATCTACAGCTTCTATCATTACAGTCAGCTGGGAGACTACAGATGTCCGAAATGCGGCTTTAAACGTCCGGAGATCGACTTTGATGCCACAGATGTGAAGGTGGATGATCAGATTGCCTTTACAGTGGAGGATAAACGGATCGTGGCCAATTATAAGGGATTCTATAATGTGTATAATATTCTGGCTGCCTATGCGGGAATTCGTACCGCAGGCTTTAAGGCGGAGCATTTTAATGAGATGCTCCGGAAGTTTAATCCGGAAAACGGACGCAATGAACAGTTTCGGATCAAGGGCACCAGTGTTGTTCTGAATCTTGCCAAGAATCCGGCCGGTTTTAACCAGAACATTTCAGCTGTGATGCAGGACGGATCACCAAAGGATATCATCATTGTGATCAATGATAATGCACAGGATGGAAAAGATATCTCCTGGCTTTGGGATGTGGATTTTGATCTTTTCGGAGGGGACAATATCAATTCCATCACAGTCAGTGGTATCCGGTGTCAGGATATGCGCCTCCGTCTGAAATATGTGGATATCCCGTCCATACTGGAAAATGATGTGGAGACAGCCATCCGCAAACGAATCGGGGATGGATGCGGCAATCTTTATGTACTTGTAAATTATACGGCGCTGTTTGGCACCAGAAATATCCTGAAGAAACTGGAGGGTGAGAAATGAAGATAACGATAGGGCATTTATATCCGGATCTTCTGAACCTTTACGGTGACAGAGGAAATATCCAGTGTCTGATGAAGCGCTGTCTCTGGAGAGGAATCGAGGCAGAAACCATAGCTTATGAACTGGATGACAGAATCGATTTTTCCAAACTGGATATCGTACTTCTTGGCGGTGGCTCCGACAGAGAACAGATGCTGGTATGTGAAAAGCTGAAGGAAATCCAGAAGGATTTCAAGGCGTATGTGGAAGACAATGGAGTTGTGATCGCAATCTGTGGAGGGTATCAGCTCCTTGGAAATTATTATAAGACGGATCAGGGAATGATCGAGGGTCTGAAGCTTGTAGATATGAGCACTGAGCAGGGAAAAGGCCGCCTTATTGGAAACATTGTGATGCAGAGCGATCTTTTTGATATGCCCATCGTAGGTTTTGAAAATCATGGAGGGCGTACCACCATCGGAAACAACAGATCCCTGGGAAAGGTTCTGTCAGGATACGGAAATGACGGACAATCCGGTGAGGAAGGGGTTGTATACAAAAATGTGATCGGTACGTATCTTCACGGACCGCTTCTTCCCAAGAACCCGCAGCTTGCAGATCTTCTGATCAGCCGTGCACTGGAAAAGAAATACGGTAAAAAGATCGAACTTGAGAAACTGGACGACAGCGAGGAACAGGAGGCAAACTCCTATATTTTCCATCGCTTTGTAAAAAACGAAGGATAAGAGGACAGTATGGCAAAATCAAACAATCAGAAGGCGAAGATCCTGTACCTTGAAAAAATGCTGCGGGAAACAGGGGAGCATCGGGTAATATCTATGCAGAAGATCCTTGAGAATCTTGAGAAACAGGGAATCCGTGCAGAGCGAAAGAGCATTTATGATGATGTGGAGGTATTACGTTCTTTTGGAATGGATATCCGTTATACAAGAGAACGGCCGGGTGGGTATTATCTTGCCGGTGAGAGTGCCGGAGAGGAACAGCCGTCTGAAGAACCCGGGCTGACTGCGGAAGCTAAGGAGATTCATGAAACTAAAGATATTCATGAGACCTCTGTGACAGGGTACCGGAAGCTTCTTGAGGCTTCAGCTGGAACCATAAAAAAAGAAATAAAACTTCTCTGTACCGGAGCTGTACAGGCGGAGGTGCGTGACTTTTTCGGCACAGATGCAGAATATAAGATGAAAGATAGCGGAGATCTGACGGTAATTGCAGAGCTTCCGGAAAATGGAAAATTCTACGGCTGGCTGACCGGGATGGGCGGCAGTGTACGTATCCTGAAACCCAAGAAATCTGCAGCCGCCTACAGAGACTATCTGAAATTATTGGCAAAGGACTATAAAGGCTTATAGGAGAGATTTGATCATGAAGAAAAAAACAGCAATCCTGCTTGTGGGAGCTTTTGTCTTTACAGCAGCCTTTTCCGGCTGTGGAAAAAACAAAGAGGCGACAGAGGCAGCCAATGAAAGTGTGGAGTCTGAAGACCCGGAAGGAAAAGCCAAAAACAGCAATGATGCAGAGGAAGAAGAAAAAGAAGAAGCAAAAGAAACTGCGGCAGCAGATAAGAAAGTAGGTGTGTTTCTGCCTTCATCAGCAGATGATCCCCGTTGGTCTGCTGATGGAGAAACTCTTCAGAATACACTGGAAGATGATGGATATGATGCAGAGATATTTTGGGCAGATGAAGACAGTGATACGCAGGTATCACAGATCCAGTCCATTCTGGACGATGAAGAGCTTTCTGCACTTGTCATCGCACCTTCAGATGCTTACAGCCTGAACGATGTGCTGGAGCAGGTGTATGAGAAATCTATCCCTGTGATTTCTTACGATCAGCTGATCATGGATACAGATAAGGTCAACTATTATGTTACCTTTAATACAAGAAAAGCCGGAAAAATGGTGGGAGATTCCATCATAAAAAAAATGGATCTGGAGAAAGCCCGGGAAGAAAAGAAAACTCTGACCATTGAGTTCCTTATGGGCTCTCCGGATGATCGTGACGCACTGTTTTTTTATAATGGCGTGATGGAGAAGCTTCAGGAATATTTCGACGACGGAACACTGGTATGTACTTCAGGAAAGCTGACCTTTGATGATACTGCAGTGATGCGTTCCGGAAGAAATACCGCAAAGAATGATATGGCGGAGATCCTTTCTCAGAATTATACAGAGGGTGCGCCGGATATTATCTGCACAGGTGCTGACGACCTTGCACTTGGGGCTGTGAATGCCCTGGAGGATGCAGGACATGTGTCTGGAGAGGATGGCTGGCCTATGATCACAGGAGGCGGCTGTGAGGCAGAAGCAGTGACCGCTGTGATCCAGGGAAAGATTGAGGATGATCTGCTGTTTGATAACCGTGTACTGGCAAATGACTGTGTGACGATGGTGGATGCTCTTCTGAAAGGGGAGAAGCCGGAGATCTCCGATTATGAGCAGTATGACAACGGGACCAAGATCGTGGGAACTGTGACCAGTGATATCCAGCTGATCGATGCAGATAATTATCAGATGCTTGTGGATGACGGATATTATGAAGAGGAAGAGATCATGCCGGAGGCAACTGCCACACCAACGCCGACAGTGACATCGGAAGCTACGGTGACGGAAGAACCGGATATAGATGAAAATACACCGGAAACTGCATCGGCTTCATCGGAAAAGGAAGAAACGGAAATTTCCGGAACACCGACACCGGAGGAAACAGTAACTCCGACACCTTCAGAGAAAGCGGAAAAGGGTGCAGATGCATAGATCAGAAATGATATCATGATCTGGCTGTGATAAAAATAAAAATACTCCCGGAAACAATGTATATAAGTTTCCAGGAGTATTTTTTATGATAAATCTTATTCACGGAAAGTAAGTTTGCCATCAGCAATGGAATCAATGATAGCAAGGGATTCCAGATGGATACCCATGTCACGGATGGTCTGTCCGCCGGACTGGAAACCTTTTTCGATAACGATTCCGGCTCCTTCAAGAGTTGCGCCGGATTTCTTAACGATGTCGATCAGACCGAGAAGTGCACAGCCATTGGCAAGAAAATCATCGATCAGGAGTACGTGATCTTCCGGTCCGAGAAATTTCTTGGAAAGGATCACATCGTAAACTTTCTTGTGGGTGAAAGACTCTACCTTGGTGGTGTACATCTCGCCGTCAAGGTTCACACTCTGTGCTTTCTTGGCAAATACAACCGGTACATGGAAATACTGTGCCGCAATACAGGCAATACCGATACCGGAAGCCTCGATGGTAAGGATCTTGGTGATTGGACAGTGGTCAAAACGTTTCTTGAATTCTTTGCCGACCTCGTTGATCAGGTCAATATCCATCTGATGATTCAGGAAGCTGTCCACTTTTAAAATATTTCCTTCTTTTACTACGCCGTCTGTCAGAATTCTGTCTTTTAAAAGCTGCATGAAATTTATCTCCTTTGATTTATCACATTAATATATGTTTACTGCCCACGGACAGAGCAGTAATATTTTTAATATGTATCATACGACAATATTTGCGTGAGTGCAATTATTTTTGACAAAAAAACATAAAATTATTATAATGGATAGGATGACTAAGAAAGGAACAGGCACAGATGAAAGAGTACGAAGTAATCTGGGAAATTTTTAACAAATGTCCGAGAAATCAGATGCGTGATGTATTTGTGGAAGAAGTGGAGATTGCAGATCCGGAAGCGTATGTGAAACAGAAATTTCAGGGGAAGGATGTCTCCTACGAGAAGACAGTACTGGAAGACGGAACCATCATTTTTGACATTCAGACATCTATGATCCGGCAGCGCTGTTCTTTCACGGAGATCTGAAGGAGGAAATACACATGAAAGAAACACATGTGCACGTTCTCGAGGATGGAACCGTTCTTGAACATACCCACGGGGAACAGGAACATGTGCATACTCACGATGGCACACATCCTCATCATCACAGCCACGCACAGACCAAGGCCGTACTCAACAGACTTTCCAGGGCCATCGGGCATATGGAATCCATTAAGCGTATGGTGGAGGAAGGACGTGACTGCAGCGAAGTGCTGATCCAGCTATCAGCCGTAAAATCTGCGATCAATAATACAGGCAAGATCATCCTGCAGGATCATATAGAACACTGCATCGTGGATGCAGTGGAGCATGGAGACAGGGATGCTATCAAGGAACTGGAAAAAGCGATCGACAGATTTATGAAGTAAGGTAAGGAGTTCATGAGAGCTCATGAATGAGAAAATGCACGGACAGAGAGCCAGTTCTGTCTGTGTAAATACAAAGAATGAGAGGAATCTATTATGGCAAAAGAGTGTAGCAATACATCCTGCAACAAATCAAGCTGTGAAGGCTGCGGACAGAAACAGCCCCAGAGCCTCATGGCAGAACCAAACGTTTTTTCTGACGTAAAACATGTGATCGGAGTTGTCAGCGGAAAGGGAGGCGTGGGTAAATCCTTCGTAACAGGCTCCATGGCAAACCTGATGGCTTCCAAGGGATATAAAGTGGGCATTATGGATGCTGATATCACCGGTCCGTCCATCCCGAAGATGTATGGCATCAAGGGCAATGCACAGGGCAGTGACAATGGGATCTATCCGATGCCAACTGCAAACGGAATCGAGGTTATGTCTGTAAACCTTCTTCTCCCGGATGAGGAGACACCGGTGATCTGGAGAGGTCCGGTCCTTGCAAATATGGTAAAACAGTTCTGGAGTGATGTGATCTGGGGTGAATTGGATTATCTCTTTGTAGATATGCCGCCAGGAACCGGAGATGTTCCGCTGACAGTATTCCAGTCCCTGCCGATCGAGGGTGTCGTGATCGTTACTTCTCCGCAGGATCTGGTCCGCATGATCGTCAAGAAGGCCTATAACATGGCTGATATGATGAAGGTTCCGGTCCTTGGAATCGTGGAGAACTATAGCTATGTGAAATGTCCGGACTGCGGAAAAGAGATCAAGGTCTTTGGCGAGAGCCATATCGATGAGATCGCTGCAGAACTGAAGGTTCCGGTCCTGGGCAAGATGCCGATTGACGTGAAGCTTGCAGAGCTTGCAGACAGCGGCCTGTTCAGTAAGATCGAGAATGAGTATATCACTGCGGCAGCAGACGTGATGCCGAAGGCTGAAGCGTAAGTAATAAGAATAATATCTGACCGATATCAATAACAGAAAAGACCACCGGAATTGAGTACATAAGGATCGTAATAACCTTATGGCAGATTCCGGTGGCTTTTTTACTGAATCAGGGAAGTATCCTGCTTCGATCGCGAAAAGCAGTAAGCGGCAGGAACTTGATCGTATTAGATCTGGGAAAAATATTTAAGAAAGCACTGGGCAGCCTGGGAAAGCTGCAGTGCTTCATGATGAGCGATCACGGCACTTCTTGCGGGCAGAGGTGTTTTCAGATGGACAGGTTCTAGACCCGGACGGTTGCGGAGCATATAATCCGGGATACAGGCAATACCAAGTCCGATCTCTGCAAGATCGATCAGCAGATCGTTGCTGTTCAGTTCAACCTCAGGCAACAGCTTCAGTCCCTGGGCTGCAAACACCTGATGAAGATATTCGCTGGTGGTACTCTTTGGAGCGAGCATCAGGATGGGATAATCCAGAAGATTTTCCATGGAAAGAGGCGATTTGCCCATGGTGAAATAGTCCGGATTTGCCACGAAGATATCCCGGAATTCCAGCACAGTCTGAAGCTTGGTGTGGGCTGAAAGCCGGGAATTCGGGTAGTTGGTGACAATCAGCTCAGCCTGGCCGTTTTCCAGAAGTTCCGCACATCCGATGGAGGTACTGTTGATGATCTTGATCCGTACCTCCGGATGATCCTTGTGGAAACGGCGGAGATAGGGGATGAGAAAATAGCGGCACAGAGTATCGCTGGCACCGATCCGCAGCTGACCGGTAAGATTTCCTTCTCCGGAAAGGACAGCCTCTCCCTCGTTTAGCATGGAAAGGGCCGGCTTTACATGCTGGAGAAGAAGCTCTCCCTCCGGAGTCAGGATGACCCGTTTGGTGCTGCGCACAAACAGAGTATGGCCCAGCTTTTTTTCAAGGTTTTTGACGGCCTGGCTTACTGCAGACTGTGAGATAAAAAGCTGTCTGGAAGCCTCCGAAAAGCTCAGCGTCGTGGCCACGTAATAAAACACTTTGTAAAGTTCAAGATTGATATCCATATGTGAAAAATCCTCCGCTTATAAATGATATAAGATATATTAATTTTACTAATGATATTTCCTATGATACTATATTTTCAGCAGAAAAGAAAGACTGAAATGCTTTCTGCACGTTTACCATCCTTATTATCGGATATAGAGAAAGGAGCCTTCTATGAGCAACGTAAGACGTGTGTATGTAGAAAAGAAACCTGCCTTTGCAGTAAAAGCAAAGGAACTGAAACATGAGATCAAACATTATCTTGGTATCAGCACTGTGACAGCAGTCCGTGAGCTGATCCGTTATGACGTGGAGAATATCTCCGATGAAGTATTTGAGAAAGCCTGCAAGACCGTATTTGCAGAGCCGCCGGTAGATGATCTGTATCTTGAAAAATTTGATGTGGCAGAGGGCGCACGTGTATTTTCCGTAGAATTCCTTCCTGGACAGTTTGACCAGAGAGCCGATTCTGCAGTGCAGTGTGTACAGTTCCTGGATGAGAATGCAGCACCGATCATCCGTTCAGCAACTACTTATGTAATCGAAGGAAACGTTACAGATGCAGAGTTTGAGGCAATCAAACATCACTGCATCAACCCTGTGGATTCCCGTGAGACAGGTCTTGAGAAGCCGGAAACACTGGTAACAGTATTCCCGGATCCTGAGGATGTGAAGATTTTTGACGGATTCAAGGATATGGCTGAGGCTGATCTGAAGGAGCTGTACGCTTCTCTGAACCTCGCCATGACATTTAAGGACTTCCAGCATATCCAGAATTATTTCAGAAATGAAGAGAAACGCGATCCTTCCATGACAGAGATCCGTGTTCTGGATACCTATTGGTCTGATCATTGCCGTCATACTACTTTCTCCACAGAGCTTACCAGCGTGAAGTTTGACGAAGGTGATTATAAGACTCCTATTGAAAAAACATACAAAGAATATCTGGATGCCCATAAGGATATGTACAAGGGACGTGATGATAAGTTTGTCTGCCTGATGGATCTTGCACTTATGGCAATGAAGAAACTGAAAGCAGAAGGCAAGCTTGCAGACCAGGAAGAGTCTGATGAGATCAATGCCTGCAGTATCGTGGTACCGGTGGACGTGGACGGGAAAGAAGAAGAGTGGCTGATCAACTTCAAGAACGAGACACACAACCATCCGACGGAGATCGAGCCTTTTGGTGGTGCGGCAACCTGCCTTGGCGGAGCCATCCGTGATCCGCTTTCCGGACGTACCTATGTATATCAGGCAATGCGTGTGACAGGTGCAGCAGATCCTACCGTATCCGTAAAGGAAACTCTGAAGGGTAAACTTCCGCAGAAGAAGCTTGTCCGCAGCGCAGCCCACGGCTACAGTTCCTACGGAAACCAGATCGGTCTTGCAACCGGTGCTGTAAAAGAAATCTATCATCCGGACTACGTTGCAAAACGTATGGAGATCGGTGCGGTTATGGGTGCGGCTCCGAGACGTGCGGTCATCCGTGAAAATTCCGACCCTGGAGATATCATCATCCTTCTTGGCGGACGTACCGGTCGTGACGGTATCGGCGGTGCAACCGGTTCCTCCAAGGTCCACACAGAGGCTTCCATCGAGGTCTGCGGCGCTGAGGTGCAGAAAGGTAACGCGCCTACCGAGCGTAAGATCCAGAGGATGTTCCGCAGAGAGGAAGTCAGCCATATCATCAAGAAATGTAACGACTTTGGTGCAGGCGGTGTTTCCGTTGCCATCGGCGAGCTGGCACCGGGACTTCAGATCGACCTCGACAAGGTTCCGAAAAAATACGCAGGTCTTGACGGCACTGAGATCGCCATCTCTGAGTCTCAGGAGCGTATGGCTGTTGTAGTTGACCCGAAAGATGTGGATACTTTCCTGAAATTTGCAAATGAAGAGAATCTCGAGGCAATTCCGGTTGCAGTTGTAACGGAGGAGCCACGCCTTGTCCTTAACTGGAGAGGAAAAGAAATCGTAAATATCTCCCGTGCATTCCTGGATACCAACGGTGCACATCAGGAGACCTCCGTTGAGGTTGAGATCCCGTCAAAGGACGGAAATCTTTTCGAGGAACGTCCGGATGTAACAGATGTAAAGAAAAAATGGATGGATACTCTTGCTGACCTGAATGTATGCTCACAAAAGGGTCTTGTGGAGATGTTTGACGGCTCCATCGGCGCAGGCAGTGTATTTATGCCTCACGGTGGCAAATATCAGCTGACAGAGACACAGTCCATGGTTGCAAAGGTTCCGGTACAGAACGGAAAAACAGAGACTGTTACCATGATGAGCTACGGCTTTGATCCATACCTTTCCTCATGGAGTCCGTATCATGGAGCTGCCTACGCAGTAACCGAGTCTGTTGCCAAGATCGTTGCAACCGGTGGTGACTATAAGAAGATCCGTTTCACCTTCCAGGAATACTTCCGTCGTATGACAGAAGATCCTAAGAGATGGAGCCAGCCGTTCTCCGCACTGCTTGGTGCTTATGCGGCACAGATCGGATTCGGCCTTCCTTCCATCGGCGGTAAGGACAGTATGTCCGGAACCTTCAATGACATTGATGTTCCTCCGACACTGGTGTCCTTCGCAGTGGATGTTGCAAAGGTAAAAGATGTGATCACACCGGAGCTCAAAAAAGCAGGAAGCAAGCTGGTATGGCTCCGTGCACCGAAGGATTCCTATGATCTTCCGGATTACCCGGCTCTTATGGAGCAGTATGATAAATTACACCAGGATATCCAGGCAGGCCGTGTGATCTCCGCATATGCACTTGACCGTCATGGAATCGCTGCTGCAGTCAGCAAGATGGCCTTTGGTAACGGCATGGGTGTAAAGATCGAGCATAACCTTGATCCAAGAGATTTCTTTGCTCCGGCATTCGGCGATATCATCTGTGAGGTTCCGGATGGAAAAGTCGGTGAGCTTGCCATTACCTATACTGTGATCGGTGAGGTTACGGATAATGCGAAGTTCACCTACGGTGATACAGAGATCACTCTGAAAGAGGCGCTTTCCACATGGGAAGGAACTCTGGAGAATGTATTTAAAACAGCAGCAGGAACCGAGGACGTCAAGGCAGATGACGGTTCCCTTTACAAAGCAGACAGCATCTATGTATGCAAACATAAGGTTGCAAAACCGCGTGTATTTATTCCGGTATTCCCTGGAACAAACTGCGAGTATGACAGCACCCGTGCATTTGAGAGAGCAGGCGCCGAGGTAGACGTAAAGGTATTCAAGAACCTTACAGCAGAAGATATCCATGATTCTGTAGAGCTCTTTGAGAAAGCCATCGATCAGGCACAGATGATCATGTTCCCGGGCGGCTTCTCAGCCGGAGATGAGCCGGACGGATCCGCGAAATTCTTTGCTACCGCGTTCCAGAACGAGAAGATCAAGGAGGCAGTTATGAAGCTCCTCAATGAGCGTGATGGTCTTGCTCTCGGTATCTGCAACGGATTCCAGGCACTGATCAAACTGGGACTGGTACCGTACGGTGAGATCTGCGGACAGAAAGAGGATTCTCCGACACTGACCTACAACACTATTGGACGCCACGTATCCAAGATGGTTTACACCAAGGTTGTCAGCAACAAGTCTCCATGGCTTCAGAAAGCACAGCTTGGCGGCGTATACTGTAATCCGGCTTCTCATGGTGAGGGACGTTTTGTCGCAAATGATGAGTGGCTGAAGAAACTCAAGGAAAATGGACAGATCGCAACAGAGTATGTACCGGTAGATGAGACAGGATATGAGGGTGAGTTTAACGTAAACGGCTCTTATATGAACATCGAGGGTATCACAAGCCCGGATGGACGTGTTCTCGGAAAGATGGCACACAGTGAGCGTCGTGACGCAGGCGTGGCTGTCAATATTTACGGAGAGCAGGATATCAAGATTTTCGAATCTGGTGTTGAGTACTTCAGATAATACCAGGGGGAAAAGGTCAAAAAGTCGTTCGTGCTTGCACGATAAGACTTTTGAACTTGGACCCCGCCAAACATGAGGAAGTAGCAATTTACGTAGTAAATTAGCGGATTCCGAATGTTTGAGGATTGCGTGAGCTGCGTGCAGCGGAGCAATCCGGGAGTATCAAGTTATGGGCAATACTTTGCCCATAACATCCTTACAGTGGCAGGGGATTTCAGACCTCCCTGCCACTGTAAAAATACAAAAAAGCATATATTTGTTACTGTTCAAGGGTTAGCTGGACTTAAGAAGACCGATGGTGTAAACTGGTAATAGTTAGAGCCATCGGTCTTCTTTATCCAAATATCCTGGACACTCTGTCAAATATATTTGCCGGTTCTTCCCGGCGCATCAAAACAAGCATGCTCATGCATTGACAGAGGTAATCGATGCTTTCGAAACTTCTGAATGTCACGGCCTGCGCCTGTTTCCGCTTATAATTCCGCAAAAGCCTTTCGGCTTCGTTATTCGTGGCAGGTACCCGGAGATCATGCAGGAACAGCAGATGGTTCCGCATGTATTTCTCCATTCTCAGGAATAGATTGTACCCGTCTCTGTAATAATCATTTGCCGGAATGTCCCCGTATTCTCTTCTGGCTGTTTCCAGTACTGCCTGGTATCTTTTTTCAAATCCGGAGATCGTCTTTGGATCCGGCTTATGGGGCAGCTGGATTCCATTTCGGAAATGGATCATTTCCTGTAGCAGTGAACGCATTTCTTTGTTCCAGATACGGTCCGGCTCATTCTCTATGCTGTCTTTCAGGTATCGCAGCACATGGGCAAGACATTCCTGGTGATCTGCTCCATAATTATAAAAAGTAACATCGTGATCGTGCACAAGGATCCCCTGATAATCCTCAGTGACCGTCCCTTTTATCCCTTCATGCCCTTTTTTCTCACGGGCAAAGTACAGGACTTTTCCATCCGGTACTGCACAGACGTATACATGACAGCTTTTTCCGTTTTCTTTCGCATTTGTACAGTCTGTATGCATGACGGGAGAAAGCAGCATATCTGCATATGTGGCCCTGCGTTCAGGCACAGTTTTTAAAGCAAACTCCCTGCTGAGTTTGCTTATCATCCCCTTGGAGATATTCAGTTTCCCGCCTGTCAGATCTGACAGGAATTTCCTGCTCTTGTCAATAGAAACACAGCAGTCATTGTTCAGAAGGAACAGGAATGCCCGGATACTTCCGTCATAATTCACTTCATCCACAACCCCGTCTGGAAATGCAGCATGCACCCGTTCACCTGTCTTTGTGTTGTAGTAAATATCTGCATGATATTCCACCACATTCAGGAGCACCTGGATGCCCATCATCTGTTTTATGATCGTTCTGCCGGTCTTTTTGAAATCACTGTCTTCCAGGACTTTTTCCGGTGCAGGAAGAAGGATAACCGGCTGTGTGGGTTCCTGTTTTTTTCTGCGGTGGCCGGGATGCCCCGGCTGACCGCCCGGTTTCCGTCCTGTTTTTTCCCTGCTGTTTGCGATCTTTTTCCGTTTGATCGACTTAGAGGAAGGAATAGCGGAGTTTTCATAGTCACGATTGATCTGTGCACGCAGTTTCAGGTTTTTCCCCCGTTCTTCTTCCAGTTCAGCAGCTGTTTCATAATACTGCAGACGGATCTCTTTTGCTTTATCCAGTGCATCATCCCGCTGTTTTTCAGCATCCAGTGCACGCTTTTCCATTTTTTTCAGTTCCTGCTCAGCCTTTCTTTTTGCCTGTTCAAGTTCCCTCTGCATATCTTCCAGTACCTGAAACCAATAATTACGGACACGGATCGTTTCTCTATGGGCGGCTGCCAGATCCTGCGTTAATCTCCGGAGCTTCCGTTCATAAGCCATGTATTCTTTTTGGTGAAGTTCCTGAAGATGGATATATCTTTCTCCAGATTCCAGCTCTTTAATTCTGGTCTGTGCTGCTTTCAGCCGGCACAGAAGTGTAATGTAATCATAAGTATCCGGCATGTATGTTCCTCCAGAAGTGTTCGGGTCAGATGTCGCTTATGATATCTGTGATCTTTGAGATATGATCTTCCAGATATTCGATCATTTTTTTCTGTTCCTGGATTAGTCCTTTCTGGATCTCAATCACTCTGAGATATTCGGCAAGAAGCTCATCCTGTTTTCTGATCTCTTCTTTTAAATCAATGTCCATAAGGCAGCCCTCTCTTTCTTATAGAGAAGTATAACAGAAACATGGGAAAAAAGCGAATTTCCAGGAATTGTCCTTTCGTCGATATGACTGTGGATAAGCAGGTATTTTGTATCTTGAAAAATAAGGACTATATGGTAAGGCTATAAAAAAAATGTACTGTGTAAAATAAAATCCGGTGGATAACTCTTCAAAAAAGAAACAGCAGGAAAGACTATAAACATAATTTTTCCTACTGGAACTGGTTATCCACAAAACAAAAAAATAAATTTCATCACTTTTTACAATGGACTATGCATACCCTTGAACAGTAACATATATTTTTTAAAAAATTAAAAAAAGTGAAAAAAACTGTTGACACAAGTCACAAACCATTATATAATAGCAAAGCGAGTTGCGGAACGGAAGAGTTCCTAAGACGAACAACTGTTATGGGATCTTAGCTCAGCTGGGAGAGCATCTGCCTTACAAGCAGAGGGTCATAGGTTCGAGCCCTATAGGTCCCATGTTACAAAAAGATATGGCGAGATAGCTCAGTTGGCTAGAGCACACGGTTCATACCCGTGGTGTCGAGGGTTCGAATCCCCCTCTCGCTATTTATATGGGATCTTAGCTCAGCTGGGAGAGCATCTGCCTTACAAGCAGAGGGTCATAGGTTCGAGCCCTATAGGTCCCATGTTACAAAAGAATATGGCGAGATAGCTCAGTTGGCTAGAGCACACGGTTCATACCCGTGGTGTCGAGGGTTCGAATCCCCCTCTCGCTACTTAACAAAAGGTCTGAAGATTCAATTTTATTGGGTTTTTGGACTTTTTTTGTTATAAAATTCCGGCTGCCTGTGGTAAGACCAGATGTGAAAAGTTAAGATTGACATTTTACATCGTTTTTTTTATCATAGTAAAAGAATAGACATAACGAATCATTTCGGGAAATGAGGATTGTATAGTGAAAAAAAGAATGCTTTTTGTTTTCAACCCCAAAGCAGGAAAAGGAAGAATCAAGATGCATCTGCTGGACATTGTGGATATCTTTAATAAAGGTGGGTACGAAGTGATCATCCGTGCCACGCAGGGACCGAAGGATGCTTATGAACAGGTGAAGGAATATGCAGATCAGGTAGATCTGATCGCCTGCAGTGGAGGTGACGGTACACTGGATGAGGTGGTTACCGGAATCGTGGAAGTGGGCAGCCAGACACCGATCGGGTATATCCCTGCAGGAAGCACCAATGATTTTGCCAACAGTCTGTTTATGCCGAAGAGTATGACTGCAGCTGCCTCCATGATCATGGAGGAGCAGATCTATCACTGTGACATCGGTAAATTTAATAACCAGACATTTGCCTATGTGGCTGCGTTTGGACTGTTTACCAATGTTTCCTATGAGACAGACCAGGATCTGAAAAATATCCTGGGACATGTTGCCTATGTGCTGGAAGGGATGAAGCAGCTTTTTGAGGTGAAATCCTATCATCTGAAGGTAACCTCCGATGAGCTGACAGTGGAGAATGATTTTATCTACGGTATGATCAGCAATTCCAGATCTGTAGGCGGATTTAAGAATCTTACCGGAAAAAACGTGGATATGAATGACGGACTGTTTGAGGTGACACTGATCACCAATCCGAAGAATCCGCTGGAGCTTCAGGAGATCATGACTGCGCTTCTTACTGCAGAGGATAATACAGATCTGATCTATTCTTTTAAGTCTGCGCATGTTGTGATAGAGTCAGAGGAGGCTGTTCCGTGGACGCTGGATGGAGAGTTCGGTGGAGATCAGACCCGTGTGGAAATCGATAATCTTCATGAGGCCATGAACCTTTATCTTACCAGCAGTAAGAAACAGAAAAAAAGCCGGCTGAACCAGAAAATGCAGGAGATCAAGGAGATTACCCAGAAGAGCGAAGAATGATCCGAGTATCCGAAGACAAGGTGATCATACAGAGGTGAAAATGTCTTTCCTCATAAGAAAGACTGGATATACAGGAACGAAAAGGAGGAAGAAATGGGAGATTATATCAACGTAAAGGAAATCTTTGGCTGCGATGTATTTAACGATTCTGTTATGCAGGACCGTTTGCCGAAGAAGGTATACCGCGAACTGAAAAAGACAATAGAAGAGGGTAAGGAGCTGTCCATGGAGATCGCTGATGTGGTTGCACATGAGATGAAGGAATGGGCTATTGAGAAAGGTGCTACTCATTATTGTCACTGGTTTCAGCCGCTGACAGGTGTTACTGCCGAGAAACATGACGCATTTGTCACAGCGCCAAGAGAGGACGGAAAGGTACTCTTAAGCTTTTCTGGCAAGGAGCTGATCAAGGGTGAGCCGGATGCATCCTCATTTCCATCCGGAGGACTTCGTGCAACATTCGAGGCAAGAGGCTATACAACATGGGATTGCACATCACCTGCCTTTGTACGTCATGACGCAGCCGGCGGGATCTTATGTATCCCCACAGCATTCTGCTCCTACACAGGAGAGGCGCTTGACCAGAAAACACCGCTTCTTCGTTCCATGGAAGCGGTCAATACACAGGCGCTTCGACTTCTTCGTCTTTTCGGAAATACAACATCAAAAAAAGTAACTCCTTCCGTTGGAGCTGAGCAGGAGTATTTCCTGGTTGATAAGGAGAAATGGCTCCAGAGAAAAGACCTGATCTATACAGGAAGAACTCTTTTCGGTGCTATGCCGCCGAAGGGACAGGAGATGGATGACCACTATTTCGGAACCATCCGTCAGAGAATCTCCGCATACATGAAGGAAGTCAACGAGGAGTGCTGGAAGCTGGGCGTAACAGCAAAGACACAGCACAATGAGGTTGCACCTGCACAGCATGAGCTGGCACCGATCTACGCACCGGTAAATATTGCAGCAGATCACAACCAGATCATGATGCGTATCCTCAAAAAAGTTGCAAGCCGCCATGGTATGCGCTGCCTGCTTCATGAGAAACCGTTTGCAGGAGTTAACGGTTCCGGTAAGCACAACAACTGGTCCCTGACAACGGATGACGGGATCAACCTTCTTGAGCCGGGAAAAACTCCTCATGAGAATATCCAGTTCCTTCTTGTTCTCACCTGTATCCTGAAAGCCGTTGATGAGCATGCAGATCTTCTGAGAGAGTCTGCAGCAGACGTTGGAAACGATGAACGTCTCGGAGGAAACGAGGCACCGCCGGCAGTTATCTCCGTATTCCTTGGTGAGCAGCTTCAGGATGTTCTGGAGCAGCTGATCAGCACAGGTACCGCCACACACAGTAAGACCGGCGAGATCCTGGATACCGGTGTTAAGACACTTCCGGATTTTATGAAGGATGCTACAGACCGAAACAGAACATCACCGTTTGCGTTCACAGGAAACAAATTTGAGTTCCGTATGGTTGGTTCCCGTGATTCCATTTCCGAGTGCAACGTAGTTCTGAACACGATCGCAGCAGAAGTATTCCGCGATGCATGCGACCGTCTGGAAGCAGCAGACGATTTTGATACTGCAGTACATGACCTGATCAAGGAGTATGCGATCCAGCATCAGCGTATTGTATTCAACGGAAACGGATATGCACCGGAGTGGGAGGCAGAGGCAAAGAGACGTGGACTTCCGATCCTTCCGTCCATGGTAGATGCCATTCCTGCGCTGACTACAGATAAGGCTGTGAAGCTTTTTGAATCCTTTAATGTATTTACAAGAGCAGAGCTTGAGTCCAGAGCAGAGATCCAGTATGAAGGCTATGCAAAGGCTATCAACATTGAGGCCAAGACCATGGTGGATGTAGCTACCAAGCAGATCATCCCGGCAGTGATCCGTTATACAACGGTTCTTGCAGAGTCCATCAATTCTGTGAAAGCAGTGAGCGCAGCGCTTGATGTCAGTGTACAGACAAGTCTTCTGGAAAAATCCTCCGCACTTCTTGCTGAGACCAAGACAGCTATGGATAAGCTTTCCGGACTGATCGCTGAGTCGGAATCCCATGAAGAGGGACGTGACCGTGCTGTATTCTTCAGAGAGAGCGTGGTACCGGCAATGCAGGCTTTAAGAAAACCTGTAGACGAGCTTGAGATGATCGTAGATAAAGATATGTGGCCGATGCCATCCTACGGTGATCTGATCTTTGAGGTATGATCGGTTAAATAAAATACAGGAAATAAGAGATGTTCCCTGGGTGCAGCGGCATCTTTGAAATCAAATGACGGGACAGATGTAAGATCTGTCCCGTTTTTTACCTGGTGGAGAAAAAATCTGTAAGCGGTTATCCGTCATAGGATCATATAATAACTGCGGATGAGGATATCTGCGGTATTCAATCAGATTCAGGAGTAAGTATATATGATAGAATTAGAATTTTTAAAAGAACAGAACGTTTCCGAAAGCCTGATCCACGGCATCGAGGAATTTCGAAAAAATTATAACGTTGATAAGGGGGCTGCAGCCAGAGTTACCAGACCGTCTATACCGTTCTACGGAAAAGAAATCCTGGAAATGGCCATTGCAGGACTTTTGGAAGGAGAAAATCTTCTTCTTGCAGGCCCAAAGGCCACGGGAAAAAATATCCTGGCAGAAAATCTGGCATATGCTTTTGGCCGCCCGGTTTATAATGTATCTTTCCATGTCAATACAAACAGCGGAGACCTGATCGGAACGGATACCTTTGTAAACAATGAAGTCTGCCTCCGAAAGGGCAGCATCTATCAGTGTGCCGAGTATGGTGGCTTCGGTATTCTGGATGAGATCAATATGGCAAAGAACGATGCGGTCTCTGTCCTTCATGCAACTCTGGACTATCGCCGCTCCATTGATGTTCCGGGCTATGACCGGATCGACCTTCATCCTGCGGCACGTTTTATCGGAACCATGAACTACGGATATGCAGGAACAAAGGAGCTGAACGAAGCTCTGGTTTCTCGTTTCCTGGTGATCGATATGCCAGCGCAGACAGAAGAAACCCTGGGATTTATTTTCCGCAAAATGTTCCCGGAGGCAAAGGAAAAGGCAGTGGAACAGTTTATCGGTGTATTTATGGATCTTCAGAAGAAATCCGTAAACAGTGAGATCTCCACAAAAGCGCTGGATCTTCGAGGACTTCTGGCTGCCATGAAGATTGTTCGTGCAGGACTTTCTCCCCTGGCAGCAGTGCAGATGGGAGTGGTGAACAAAACCTTCGATATTTTTGAAAAGGAGATCGTGGACGATGTAGTCCGTACAAGGATCCCGGAAGAGTGGACAAAGGACGATGTCTATGCATAAAGATCTGACAGAAGAACTTTCTATAGAAGATTACAAGATGGAGCTGGAAAACCGGATCCGTAATCTCCTCTGGACGGTAAGCGGCGACTATACACTGGATGTGAAGCCGGATGTATCGCTGTTTCTCCGCTCAAAAGAGATCGCTCTTTACGATGGGATCAAACAGGGGGCTTTTGCCAGATATTTTGACAAAAATCTGCTTGGCCTTTATCTTGTAAAAAAAATCTATCTGGATGCCTCTGAGACGGAGCTGACCGGGCTGACACAGCTCTGTATCGAAGCGGCAGTGGGAGAGCGGATCTGTGAAGAGCGCCCCGGGGTTCGCCGCATGAGAAAAAAAGCTCTGGAAGATATCCTGGATCAGGAATATGAAACCCTGCCTTTCTACGATAAGCTGTTAGACAGGCTGAAAATTGCAGTATTCCGTGATGTACTTACAGGAAGCGTACAGCCTCTGGAGAAAAAACTGTCTGCATTCCGGGATCAGATCTATGCCTGCGCAGAAAGCAGAGACACCATGGAACTGATTCGGATCATCGACAGCCTCTATAATGCGGTCATCGATCCGGACTTTGAGAAGAAAAACGGTTCCCTTGAACGGGTAATGGCGGTGACGCTGGAAGAACTGACGGAATTTGGATGGGAAGACTATCTTAATGAAGAGATGTATGAGGAAGCTCTGGAAAATTACGTGGAAAAGCTCACAGACCGGATGACAGATATTGAAGATTCCTCACTGACACAGGATATGGAAGAAAAACGTAAGGTGAAAAACAAGATCACGGTGATTTCAGAGGAAGCTCTTCAGAAAGCTCATACCTATGTGGAACTGAATTTTGGAAAAACCTATCTCACACCTGCGGAAGAAAAAAGAATGAACCATCTTATGTGCCGGGGAATACACGGAGACTGCAGCCTGTATTTTACAGAAGGAATCCTGAAAAATCCGGTTCGTGATAATTATCAGTACCAGTATGCAAAGCGTCTGCGTAATAAGAACATATGGGTCTATCATGACAAGCACAGAATTGCAAAACGAAATATTGCCATATTGACTGAACTCCTGAAAAAAGCACTGGTGATCCGAAGTGAAAACCAGGAAGTCCTATCAGACCGGGGAACTATCGTTCCTTCCAGGCTGTGGCGTATAGGCAGAAGCGGTGAGGCAAATCTTTTTAAGAGGATTCTTCGTGGAGACAATACGGATTTTGTGGTGGATATACTGATCGATGCCAGTGGTTCACAGATGAGCCGACAGGGAGATGTGGCACTGCAGGCTTATATGATCAGCTCTGCCCTGAGTAATGTGGACATTCCTCATCGGGTTATGAGCTACTGCACATTCTGGGATCATACGATCCTGCACAGGTTCCGGGAATATGATGATCCGGTTTCGGCGGATGAGGATATTTTCAATTATGTGACTTCCTCCAATAATCGGGACGGGCTTGCCATAAAAGCAGCGGGATACAGTCTTTTGCAGAGGGAAGAGGAAAAAAAGATCCTGATCATCTTAAGTGACGGACGCCCCTACGATGTGATCATAAACCGCCCCAATGCAAAAAATCCGGCCCCTTATCAGGGAAAATATGCCATTTCAGATACTGCAACAGAGGTGCGGCGTCTTCGGAGCCAGGGCGTCAGTGTTCTGGGGGTATTTGCAGGTGAAGAGAAGGATCTTCCGGCGGAAAAGAAGATTTTTGGAAAGGATTTTGCCTATATCCGGGATATCGGAAATTTCTCGAAGATCGTAGGGCGATATCTGACAAAACAGCTGGAAACGGACAACTGAAAAAAAAAAGTATTTTATTTTAAATGTATAATATTCAATTGTAAGGAATAAGGTCACTATGTTAGCATAAAAGCTGCATAGTGACCAATTATTTGCTTATAATTATACAGAAAATTGTAAATAATATATAATATCTCAGATATAATTTCTTGCAAAATACTGCGAAATTTGCTATACTATATAACGTTACTAATTTACTAGATAAAGGGAGAGGAAATATGAACAAAAACACAGAGTTCAAACCTTACATTCCTGCGGAGAAAATCACTCCGGAGCTCACAGTTACATCTGTGATCATGGGATGTATTCTTGCTGTCATCTTCGGCGCAGCCAATGCTTACCTTGGTCTTCGTGTTGGTATGACAGTATCTGCCTCCATTCCGGCGGCAGTTATCTCCATGGGTGTTATCCGCGTGATTCTTCGCAGAAACTCCATTCTGGAGAGCAATATGGTCCAGACTATCGGTTCAGCCGGTGAGTCTCTTGCAGCAGGTGCTATCTTCACCATGCCTGCACTGTTCCTCTGGGCAGAGGAAGGACTTACAAGCAAACCAGGCATCGTTGAGATCACTCTGATCGCACTTTGCGGTGGTATCCTTGGTGTACTTTTCATGGTACCCCTTCGTAATGCCCTCATTGTTAAAGAGCATGCAACTCTTCTCTATCCGGAAGGAACTGCCTGCGCAGACGTTCTTCTTGCCGGTGAGGAAGGCGGAGCAAATGCTTCCACAGTATTCTCCGGTATGGGACTTGCAGCTGTCTTCAAATTTGTTGTTGATGGACTGAAGCTTCTTCCGGCAGATGTTTCTGCAGCATTTAAATCCTTCAAGGGTGAGATCGGTATGGAGGTTTATCCGGCACTTCTCGGTGTTGGTTATATCGTAGGACCGAAGATCGCATCCTACATGTTTACCGGTTCTCTTATCGGCTGGATGGTCATCATTCCGCTGATCTGCCTGTTCGGACCTGATACATGGATGTATCCGGCAGCAGAGGGAACGACCATTGCCCAGCTTTACGCAAACGGCGGAGCATCAGCGATCTGGTCTACTTATGTTAAATATATCGGCGCAGGTGCTATCGCAACAGGTGGTATCATTTCCCTGATCAAATCCCTGCCGCTGATCGTTACAACCTTCCGTGACTCCATGAAGAGCATGAAGGGAAGCAAGAACACAAGCACAGAGAGAACCGCACAGGATCTTCCGATGCAGTTCATCCTTCTCGGTGTTATAGCAATGGTATTTATCATCTGGATCGTTCCGGCAATCCCGGTAACTCTTCTTGGTGCATGTATCATCGTAGTTTTTGGATTCTTCTTTGCAACAGTATCTTCCCGTATGGTAGGTCTTGTAGGAAGCTCCAACAACCCGGTTTCCGGTATGGCTATCGCTACTCTTCTGATTGCTACATTTGCGATCAAGAGCTCCGGTAAAACAGGTATCGACGGAATGACAGCAGCGATCGCTGTTGGTTCTGTTATCTGTATCATCGCAGCGATCGCCGGTGATACCTCTCAGGACCTTAAGACAGGATACCTTCTCGGTGCTACACCTAAGAAGCAGCAGATGGGCGAGATGCTCGGTGTTGTTGTTTCCGGTCTTGCTATCGGCGGTGTTCTGTATCTTCTGGATGCAGCATGGGGCTACGGTACAGCAGAGATCCCTGCGCCACAGGCTCAGCTTATGAAGATGATCGTTGAGGGAATCATGGGCGGAAACCTTCCATGGGGACTTGTATTTGTAGGTGTATTCCTTGCAATCTGCCTTGAGATCCTCCGTATCCCGGTAATGCCTTTCGCAATCGGTCTTTACCTTCCAATCTACCTGAACGCAACCATCATGATCGGTGGTATCGTTCGTGGATTACTTGACAGCAGAAAAGGTGTTGACGAAAAAACCAAGACAGCTCAGTCCACAGATGGTACCCTGTACTGTGCTGGTATGATCGCCGGCGAGGGTCTTGTTGGAATTCTTCTTGCGATCTTTGCAGTTGTCGGTATCAGCCTTGATATGTCCGGCGTTGTAAACCTTGGAAATATCGGCGGCGTTGTGCTGATGATCATCATGATCCTGTCACTGCTTAAATTCTCTATCTGGAGAAAGAAGAAAGCCTGATGAGAAAAAACAAAAAGGATAAGAAACAGGATATCAACTATCTTGATCTGATCCCGGAAACAAACCAGTCGATCCGGTGGCACCGGGACCTGAAGCAGCGGATCATTCTTGAGATAGAGAATAAGGGTATGTTCAATACCATCGCGCAGAAGGTTTTTGGCAAGCCAAGGTTTTCCAAGGTTCATCTTGATGAAATGGGAACTTTTATCTGGCCTGAGATCGATGGAGCCAAAACCGTGCAGGAGCTTGCCCTGCTGGTGAAAGAGCATTTCGGAGATAAGGCAGAACCGCTTTATCCGAGAATCGTAAAATACTTTCAGATAATGGAAAGCTATGAATTTGTTCATTTTATAAATAAAAAGACAGAAAAATAGCATGGAGAACGGGAACGGACGCAGAATAGTGTACGGTCCCGTTCTTTTTATGACACGTCAGTGCGGGAAACTGATGCAGTTGTCATATGATACTATAGCATTTCCGGGATTTTCACAGCGGAATAGAAATATTGAGGACACTTCAAGACAGAAATTCCGGGAATTGCTGTAAAAAATGAAAGGAGCACTTTATGAGTCTTGTGAAAAAAAAGGACTGGTATCTGGATTATCTTCTGATCATAGTAGGAACCGGGCTGATGGCACTTGCCATCAATTCCGTTTTTGATGCAACCGGGCTGGTAACAGGCGGCTTTTCCGGTATAGCGATCCTGGTGAAGCACTGGACCGGTGAGATCATAGATGGCGGGGTTCCGCTGTGGCTTACCAATATCACGCTGAACATTCCGCTGTTTTTTCTGGGATGGCGGATCAAAGGCTTTTCCTTTGTAAAAAAAGCTCTGATCGGTGAGATCTCCCTCTCAACCTGGCTTGCCATTCAGCCGGTGTGGAATATTGCGGGAGATGATCTCCTTCTGGCTGCTGTATACGGTGGTGTGATCCTGGGAATCGGCATTGGAATGGTTTTCCTTGGACAGGGAACCACAGGCGGAACGGATATGATGGCAGCACTGATCCAGAAGTATATGCGTCATTATTCCATCGCACAGATCATGCAGTTTATTGATGGACTTATTGTGATCGTAGGAATGTATGTGTTCGGTATCCAGCGGGCCCTGTATGCCATCATTGCGGTTTATCTGGTAACAAAAGTATCCGACAGTCTGATCGAAGGTCTGAAGTTTTCCAAACAGACATTTATCATCACGGAGAAGCCGGATGAGGTTGCCAGAGTCATTATGGAAGACCTGGATCGCGGAGCGACAGGGATCTGTGGCAAGGGGATGTATTCCGGTCAGGAGAAGACGATCATCTTCTGTGTGGTAAACAAAAAGGAAATTGTGAAGCTGAAAGAGCTGGTAGATGATATTGATCCCAACGCTTTTGTGATCGTTTCCGATGCAAGAGAAGTTCATGGAGAAGGTTTTATAGAGAAAAATTAGGCGGATTTCAACAAAAATTTGTAAATTTTTTCAGTTTTACTCTTTCATTTTTGGTGATTTTGTATTAAAATAGCCATAGATAGAGAGGGAAAGACAGAAGATAAGCATACACATAAGTGAGAAGGGATTGAACGGAATGATATCGAATCAGGTGTTACAGAATACGCTCGAGGGACTTAAAGAAATATCAAGGACGGAATTTTGTGTCATTGACACAGACGGCAAGGTACTTGCGTCTACCTTTTCTGATTTTGAGATCCAGCCGGCAGATATCCAGGCTTTTGTAGAATCCCAGGCGGACAGCCAGCTTGTCAAGGGATTTCAGTACTTTAAGGTCTGTGATGATTATCAGTTGGAATATGTCCTGGTAGCCCACGGAGATGATGAGGATACTTATATGGTAGGCAAGCTTGCAGCCTTCCAGATCCAGAATCTGATCGTTGCGTACAAGGAGCGTTTTGACAAAGACAGCTTTATCAAGAATCTTCTTCTTGATAATCTTCTTCTGGTGGATATTTACAACAGAGCGAAGAAGCTTCATATTGAAGCAGATGTCCGTCGTGTAGTTATGATCCTGGAACTGAACCAGGAGAAAGATCACAGCTCTGTAGAGAGCGTGAAAAGCCTTTTTGGCGGAAAGAGCAGAGATTTTATCACTGCTGTTGATGAGAAGAGCATCATTATAGTCAAGGAACTGGAAGAGGGAGAGGGCTATCCGGAGATGGATAAGCTGGCTCATACGATTATGGATACTCTGGATCTGAATAAAGATGGTGAGGATGTCCACATGGCATACGGTACCATTGTCAATGAGTTGAAAGAAGTTTCACGTTCCTACAAGGAAGCGCGTATGGCCCTTGATGTAGGTAAGATCTTCTTCGGAGACAGGGAAGTTATCGCATACAGCTCACTTGGAATCGGACGTCTGATCTATCAGCTGCCTATTCCTCTGTGTAAGATGTTTATCCGCGAGATCTTTGACAACAAATCTCCGGATGATTTCGATGAGGAGACACTTGTCACCATCGATAAATTCTTTGAGAACAGTCTGAACGTATCTGAAACTTCACGTCAGCTGTATATCCACAGAAATACGCTGGTATATCGTCTGGATAAACTCCAGAAGAGTACAGGCCTTGATTTGAGAGTGTTTGAGGATGCCATTACATTTAAGATCGCGCTGATGGTTGTTCGATATATGAAATATATGGAGACATTAGAGTATTAATAGCATTCGGAATGCAAGATGATAGTTTGCTATATTAAGGTAACATATTAGAACTTTTAAACTGCCGCTTATTCCTTCCCGGAATAGGCGGCAGTTTTTGTATGAGCGTTTTTCATCATGGAATATTGTGTAAATGTCCCTCCTGTTTGGAAGCATTCACGAAGTGTGTTACTGAGAACGGAGTGAGCAGTAACGAATTCACATGAACTTCACAGATAACATCCATGACTCTATTGTAATTTTGGTATTTTTACGTTAAAATAAATAATTTGAAGAGGGCTGTTGATTACTGTTCACTGGTAATATTCCGCGGAGCGCATTAATGAGAATGGAGTGAACAGTAACAGTTGTAGGGCCCGGGAAATTTATTCTTGCATTTAAACAGAAAATATATTACAATAATGTTACAAAAAAATTAAGAAAATTATGCTTTTATAATATAGAGGAGGATATATATGATCGATCTTGTAGATGTGAGCAAATCTTACGGCCCGGGTCTTCCGGCTGTGAATCATGCGAACTTACATGTTGACAAAGGGGAATTCGTATTTGTAGTAGGAAGCAGTGGCTCCGGTAAATCCACACTGATCAAGCTTCTGATGAAAGAACTGGATTCTACCAGCGGAACGATCACAGTCAGCGGGGAACGTCTGGAGAAGATGAAACACAGACGCGTTGCCAAGTATCGCAGAAAGCTTGGGGTAGTATTTCAGGATTTCCGTCTTTTAAAAGACCGTAATGTATATGAGAATGTAGCATTTGCGCAGCGTGTCATAGGAAGACCTACCCGTGTGATACGCAAACGTGTGCCGGAGGTTCTCCAGGAGGTAGGACTTGCAGGAAAGTATAAGGCATACCCGGATGAGCTTTCCGGTGGTGAGCAGCAGAGAGTTGCTCTTGCCAGAGCACTGGTAAACCGCCCAGACATCCTTCTGGCAGATGAGCCGACCGGAAACCTGGATCCGAAAACCTCTGAAGAGATCATGGCTCTGATGGAGCAGATCAATGACAGAGGAACCACAGTTCTGGTAGTTACCCACAATAAGGACATCGTCAATGCCATGCGCAAGCGAGTAGTCACCATGCACAACGGCAAGATCATCAGCGATGAGAAAGAGGGAGGATATCATGAGGCCTAGTACGATCTGGTATACCCTGAAGCAGGGCTTTAAGAATATAAAAAGAAACTGGATGTTTTCCCTGGCATGTATCATCACGATGGCAGCCTGCATTTTTCTGGTAGGCATTTTCTATTCCATCGTGAACAACGTCGGTAATATTGCCCATAAGGTGGAAGAAGAAGTACCGATCACAGTATTCTTTGATGAGGGCACTTCAGAGGAAGAGATCCAGGCGATCGGCGATGCTATTCAGTCCAGGCCGGAAGTGGCCAGGATGGACTATCAGTCCGCAGATCAGGCATGGGAAGAATACAAACAGAAATATTTTGGAGATGAAGATGCGGCAGATGGATTTAAAGATGATAACCCTCTTGCCAATTCATCCAATTATCAGGTATATCTTAATGATATTACCAAGCAGACAGAACTGGTGAATTATATCCAGGGACTGGAACATGTCCGGAAGGTAAATCAGTCTGAACAGGCATCCAGGACACTTGGTTCCATTAACAAGCTGGTTTCTTATGTGTCGATTGCCGTGATCGCAATCCTTTTGATCATTTCCATATTCCTGATCAGCAATACAGTATCTATGGGTATTTCTGTCCGCAAGGAAGAAATCGGAATTATGAAATACATAGGAGCTACAGATGCTTTTGTACGACTGCCATTCCTTCTGGAAGGTATGATCCTCGGTGTGATCGGTGCGGCGATACCGCTGATCTGTCTGTTTTTCCTGTATAATTCCGCTGTAGAGTTTATTCTGACAAAATTCAATGTATTGACAGGAATCGTGGATTTCATTCCGATCTGGCAGATTTATGAGGGTCTGGTTCCCATGGGCCTTGGACTTGGTGTGGGAATCGGTCTTTTGGGAAGCTTTTTCACAACAAGAAAACATCTCAGAGTATAACCAAATAGCAGAGAATCTTATGTATCCGCATGATGTGTGATCATAAGATATACAGCGGCTGTCGGAATATCGGCAGCCGTTTTCGGTATATAAAAACCGAACGGCGCATAGAGGAGTACAGAAAATCTGTGATCTTATCGGCTTTGCCGGCTGTGCAGAAGAAAGGAAAAATATGAAAAATAAAGAATTCAAAAAAGGTATAGCCATTGGAGTGGCAGCAACGCTGGTTGTGACAGGCGCTGTTTTTACCAGCTATCAGAAAGTACTGTTTCCGAAAGGCAATGCGCTTTCCGATGTGAAAACGGTTCAGAAGCTGAATTACCTGGAAGAACTGATCGATGAAGAATATCTGGATGAAAAAGACGAAAGCAGCCTGCGTGAGGGGCTTTATGCTGGCCTGCTTGCCGGCCTGAAGGATCCGTACTCCACCTATTACACAGCAGAACAGTATAAAGAGCTGAATACTTCCAATGAAGGCTCCTACGTAGGGATCGGTGCCGTTCTTCAGAAGGATGACACCGGAGGGGCAAAGATTATACAGCTTTATGAGGGTGGCCCTGGAGAACAGACGGGATTGAAAAAGGGAGATGTGATCAAGGCAGTAGATGGAGCTGATGTTACAGACAAAGAAACTTCCGATATTGCTGCCATGGTCCGTGACAGTGAGAAAGATTCCGTAATGCTGACCATACAGCGGGAAAACGAAGAGAAAACCCGGGATGTCAAAGTGGAGATCCGGGATGTGGAGATTCAGACGGTTTCCCATGAGATGCTTTCCGGAGACACCGGCTATATCCGGATCTCCGAATTTTCTGAGGTGACCAGCGATCAGTATAAAAAAGCATTTGCAGATCTGAAGGATCAGGGAATGAAGAAGCTGGTTGTGGATCTCCGTGATAATCCGGGAGGCCTTCTTACTGCAGTCTGCGGCGTACTCCGCCAAATACTTCCGGAAGGACTGATCGTCTATACAGAGGACAAAAACGGAAAAAGGGAAGAGGAAACCTGCGACGGAAAAAATGAACTGGACATGCCGCTGGCTGTTCTGGTAAACGGAAACAGTGCCAGTGCATCGGAGATCTTTGCGGGGGCGGTAAAGGACTACGGGATTGGAACGATTGTAGGAACAACTACCTATGGGAAGGGCGTGGTGCAGACCATCCAGCCTCTTACCGATGGCAGTGCGGTAAAGATCACCATCGCAAAATATTTTACGCCAAAGGGCAATGATATCAACAAAAAAGGAATCACTCCGGATGTGGAAGCAGAGCTTTCCGGAGACATCACAGACTGGACAGAACTTACACATAAAGAAGACACGCAGCTTCAGACAGCCCTGAAAGAGATCGGACAGAGCTGACGCGTTCGGAGGGGAGAAAAAATGATAACTTTACAATTATTGCAGCAGATCATCGTATTTTTTCTGATGATGTCCTGTGGATTTACAGTGGTAAAATGCGGACTTATCGATGCAAAAAGCAGCAGGACACTTTCAGTCATCTGTATCTACATCATCATGCCCTGCGTAATGATCAATGCTTTTCAGATCGAATATTCCAGAAGCATCCGGAATGGCTTCCTTCTGGCAGTGGCAGCGGCCATCCTGATCCATATTTTTCTTCTGGTATTTGTACAGATCATCGGCAAGCCACTGAAATTAAGTGTGGTAGAAAAAGAATCCATCATCTATTCCAATTCCGGAAATCTGGTGATCCCTCTTGTAACGGTAGTTCTTGGTGAAAAATGGGTGATCTATGCCAGTGCTTTCCTGAGTGTGCAGATGATCCTGATGTGGACCCACGGACAGTCGCTGATGGAGGCGAAGGTCGGCATCAACTGGAAAAAAATCCTCTGCAACATCAATCTGATCGCTATTATCCTTGGAATCGTTCTGTTCTTCACGCAGATCAGACTGCCGGTGATCCTTGGAAACACCATGAGCCAGATTTCAGCCACCCTGGGACCTGTATGTATGATCATGCTTGGAATGACCATGACGGAGGTAAAATGGAAAGATATTTTCAGCCATTCCAGGATCTATCTGATCACGATCTTGAAAATGGTGGTGACTCCACTGCTCATACTGTTGTTTTTGAAGTATCTGCCCTTGGCTTCAATGGTAAAGGATGGAAAAACCATTCTGCTTATCAGTCTGATGGCAGTGATCACACCGTCGGCAACAACGATTGTACAGCTGGCACAGCTCTACGATCAGGACCCGGTCTATGCCAGCACCATCAATGTAATGACAACGCTGGTAAGTATCATAACCATGCCACTGATGGTCATGTTGTATCTTGCCTGAGCATCTCAGGGAATCGTTACGGATAACTTTGTGTCAGGCAACATGCTTTGCGGATATTACCTGTGAACAGTGATCGGAAATCCTGCCCTCATAATTGTAAAAACAAAATAAAAGTGATAGAATCAAATCATATGAGGGCAGAAGAACTATATCTGCTCATAGTGGAAAACATAGCACAGGATCATCAAAACAGGAGGATAGCATAAATGGAACGACATGCTTTTGCAATGAAAGTAAAAGAAGGAAAAATGAATGATTACCGTAAGACCTTAGGCGAGATCTGGCCGGAGCTTACTGCATATCTTGACCGTAACGGCATCCATAATTTCAGCATCTGGAATGCGGCAGACCTGATCTTCGGATATTACGAAAATGCAGACGGAGAGGTGATCTCTCCGGAAGAGGAGAAAGTAAAGGCAGCATTGACTGAAAAGATCGGAGATACCTTTACCTGGATCTCTACTCCTGGAAAAGACATGCGCCTGATGTATCATAATTTTGGTGTTGTGAGAGAAAACAAAGAGCTGATCCGCCACAGAATGTTCATGACAAAATTAAAAGACGGCTGTGAGGAAGAATATAAAGCCCGTCATGACGGACTTGTGGCGCAGAGAGGCGAAACAATAGATCCGGGCCCGGACAGCAACTTCAGCATCTGGAGTGCAGGCGGATATATTTTTGGATAT
This sequence comes from Ruminococcus sp. AF17-12, assembly GCF_003479245.1. Taxonomy (NCBI): domain Bacteria; kingdom Bacillati; phylum Bacillota; class Clostridia; order Eubacteriales; family Oscillospiraceae; genus Ruminococcus; species Ruminococcus sp. AF17-12. The sequence goes on along the minus strand of NZ_QUGY01000007.1, from coordinate 101,525 downwards.
GATGAGATCGACACAACTATGGAAGTGGAAGAAACACCGGAAGCAAGAGAGGCAACCATCGCATGGGAGACACGCCAGCTCGGGATCATGGACTGGATCACCAACGATGTGGACTGGATGACAAAAGAAGTACATCCATCCAGTGTACGTCTTGCATGGCATAATTAAAAAATGGGAAAATAAAAAGGAAGGAGGCCGGGGCTTTGTTTGGAGGTAGCCCCGGCAGTATGAAAAAGAAAAAAGTGTTATCAAAGGTAGTACCCTTTGCACATCTAATAATATACTCATATTTTGTGGTCATTCTGTGACGTCATTCTGAAAAAAGTATGAACAAAAAAGAAAAAATAACTGAACTCAAATCTTAACAATTCTTAAACTTTCCATATTTAGTTGAAACCATACGCCCCGACTGTTATACTGTGACTAGCAGATGTTAGCAGGAGAAGAATATGTTTTATTCCTGATATTAATAAAATAATGAGGCGTGAATTTATGAAATGTTTTTGGAAATATGTAACAGGGATCGTACCTGCGTACGGGCTTTTTCCCCTTGTTTTTTCATTTGTATTTAACTGTCTTGTATATTCCGGTTCAAGGGCGATCGCAGGCGGTTGGTATCATCACAATATAGAAAGTAATCTTGATCTGCGGCTCCCATTTGTGCCGCAGTTTTTGATTATCTATTTTGGCTGTTATGTATTCTGGGCAGTGAATTATATCCTTGCGGCAAGGCAGGAGCGGGAACAGGTTTACCGTTTTTTTACTGCGGATATTATATCCCGTTGTGTGTGTCTGATCATATTTCTGGCATATCCCACTACCAATACAAGACCGGTGATCGAAGGAAACGGAATCTGGGATCTGCTGGCCGGCTGGCTGTATTCCATTGATGCGGCAGATAACCTGTTTCCATCTATCCATTGTCTGGTAAGCTGGTTCTGTTTTCTGGGGATCAAGGATCAGAAAAGAATTCCGACATGGTATAAGGGGGTATCGTTTACACTGGCTGTGCTGGTTTTTCTGTCTACCATTTTTACCAAGCAGCATGTACTTGTGGATGTGGCAGGTGGTGTGATCCTGGCTCAGGTATGCTTTATTCTGGGACAGAAAACAAAACTCTGGCATATTTATGAACGGTTTGGAACTAAAATTGAAAAGAAGATCAACAGCTATACAGAAGGTGTCAAGTGATGAAGAGCAGAAAAAAGATCATATTTAACGGAGTGTTCCTGGCAGTAGTTTTTGCCCTGACTATCTACGGCGTTTTTCACGGAGAAGACCTGTCTTCCATGATGAATGCCATACACAGGGCTGACAAACGGTGGCTGATTCCGGGAATTGCACTGGTAGCGTTTTTTATCTGGGGAGAATCCATCATCATCTGGTACATGATGAGATCCAGTGGAATCCAGCTGAAAAAGAGAACCTGTTTTCTGTTCTCTTCCGTGGGATTTTTTTTCAGCTGTATCACACCGTCCGCCAGTGGCGGACAGCCCATGCAGATCTACTACATGAAAAAAGAAAAGATTTCCATTCCGGTGTCAACGGTAATTCTGATGATCGTAACCATCACCTATAAACTGGTACTTGTGGTGATCGGTATTGGAATCGCAATTTTCGGAAGGGGATTTCTCCATAAATATCTGGAAGGGATCCTGCCGGTGTTTTACCTGGGACTGGCACTGAATATTTTCTGCGTTACATTTATGACCATCCTGGTGTTCCATCCACTTCTGGCAAAAGCGATCATGGTAAAGGGAATGAAACTTCTGGAACGACTTCATCTGGTGAAGAAAAAAGATGGGCGTCTGAAAAAACTGGAAGATTCCATGGATACTTACCGAAATACTGCGGCATATCTGAAGAATAATCCTTTTGTGATCGTTAAAGTTATTGGAATCACTTTTATCCAGCGTATGGCACTGTTTGCGGTGACCTGGTTTGTATATCAGGCTTTTGGACTTCACGGCACCGGATTCTGGGAGATCCTTTTTCTCCAGGCCGTGATCTCGGTATCTGTGGATATGCTGCCGCTTCCGGGAGGAATGGGAATCAGTGAGACGCTGTTCCTTAATATTTTCAGCCCGGTGTTCGGGGGACTGCTGCTTCCGGGAATGGTACTTAGCAGAGGGCTTGGATATTATGGGGAGCTTCTGATCAGTGCGGCGTTTACAGTGGTGGCCCAGCTGACTATTGGAAAAAAGTAATTGAAAGAGAAAAATGAGGTGTGCAAATGATAGGATTTTATGATTACACGGTAATAATGACTTACATAAGCGTAGTGTCTTCCATGATCGGAATCTTCTGCGCTGTGACGGACCATATTTCAGCAGCAGTGTGCTGTCTGGCATTTTCCGGGTTGTGTGATATGTTTGACGGAAAGATTGCGCGAACCAAGAAGAACAGAACGGAGGAAGAGAAGTGCTTCGGGATCCAGATCGATTCTCTTGCGGATATTGTCTGTTTCGGAATCCTTCCCATTGTGCTGGGATTTAAGCTTGGCATGTATCATATTTACGGAATTGCCATTCTTCTGTTCTACGGTCTTGCAGGCCTGATCCGTCTGGCATATTTCAATGTTATGGAAGAAAAACGCCAGAATGAAACCTCCGAAAACCGGAAATATTATCAGGGACTTCCCATCACATCCATGTCCGTGATCCTGCCACTTCTGTTTGTGGTTTCCCTGCTTTTTCCGGAGTATAAATGGTTTGTGGTGCTCCTCCATATCACAATGCTGGCAGTAGGACTTCTGTTTATCCTGGATTTTAAATTCCGTAAGCCAACCAACCGGGAGTTGGTGATCATCGTTGCGGTAGTTGCAGTGGCAGTCCTTCTGGTTCTTTTCTATAATGAGGGATGGTGGAAATTCAATTATCTCTATAAACTTTCCATGGAAAGAGGCGGTAATTTATGATCCGGACGGCAGACCGAAAGGGAAACATTAAAAAGGAAGATTCTTTTCAGAATAATTTGCTGGAAAAAATCTACGGTTCTGTGGCCGGGCGTATGATGATCCGGCCGCTGGTTACCCCGGCTGTTTCCACGGTTGTGGGAAAGCTTCTGGATTCCAGGATTTCGGCAGCAGCAGTGGAACCGTTTATCCGGCTCAATCATCTGGATATGAGTGATTATGAAACGCGGAAATATATTTCCTACAATGATTTTTTCAAGAGAAAGATCCGGGAGGGTGCCCGCAGGATCGATATGGAACCTGGGCATTTTATCAGTCCCTGTGACTGCCGGGCCAGTGTATATCCTGTGGATGAAAAAGCCTGTCTTCATATCAAACAGACCCGATATACAGTGGAGGAACTTTTAAGGAACCCTTCCCTTGGGAAAAGATATCAGGGTGGCTATGTGTGGGTACTTCGTCTCTGTGTCCAGGATTATCACAGATATATTTATCCGGACAATGCAGCAGAGTCCCGGCGTATCAGAATCCCCGGGATTCTGCATACAGTCAACCCTGTGGCAAATGATGCCTATCCTATCTATAAAGAAAACAGCCGGGAATATTCCCTTCTGAAAACAGAAAATTTCCGCACGATGTTGATGATGGAAGTAGGCGCTCTCTTTGTGGGGAAGATCGAAAACCGGCCAAGAAGGGCATCTGTGAAACGTGGAGAGGAAAAAGGCAATTTTGCTTTCGGTGGTTCCACCATTGTGCTGATCACCGAAAAAAATGCGGTAAAGCCAGATGAAGATATCCTCAAAAATTCACAGGCAGGAATGGAAACAAGAGTACTTATGGGAGAAAAAATCGGAGAATCCTTTTGAAAGTGAAAGGGTTCTCTTTTTTATATTTGCTTTACACAAAATTTTCTTAAAAAATGAAATTACGTTCACACACACAACACAAACCTGTGATATATTATGAGCATATAGCAAAGCGGAACGGGAAGATCCGCTTTAGAATGAACGGGAAGCAGAGAAGAAATCTGTTTTCTGTGAAAGTGGGATAACACAGAGCATTTCGGACTGAAAATAACTGTCCGGAACAGCACTTGAGAAACGGAGGAAGATAGAATGGACGCATTAAAGATTCTTGTAGTAGATGACGAGAGCAGAATGAGAAAACTGGTAAAAGATTTCCTTATCAAAAAGAATTTCCAGGTACTGGAAGCCGGTGACGGTGAGGAAGCCATGGATATTTTTTATAAAGAAAAAGACATTGCACTGCTGATCCTGGACGTGATGATGCCGAAGATGGACGGCTGGGAAGTATGTCGTGAGATCCGTAAGAATTCCAAAGTTCCCATCATTATGCTGACAGCAAGAGGGGATGAACGTGATGAACTTCTGGGATTTGAACTTGGCGTAGACGAATATATTTCCAAACCGTTCAGTCCAAAGATCCTGGTGGCACGTGTAGAAGCCATCCTTCGAAGAACCGGACAGAGCAACCCGGATGAGGTACTTTCCGCAGGCGGTATTGTCATCGACAAGGCAGCACATCAGGCAACAGTGGACGGTAAAACGATGGATTTAAGCTTCAAGGAATTTGAGCTTCTGACTTATTTTCTGGAAAACGAGGGAATCGCCCTTTCCAGAGAAAAAATTCTTAATTCTGTATGGAATTATGATTACTTTGGTGATGCCAGAACCATTGATACCCATGTAAAGAAACTGAGAAGTAAAATGGGCGACAAAGGAGAGTACATCAAGACAGTCTGGGGTATGGGTTACAAGTTTGAGGTAGGAGAATGAAAAAGCCAGAAAAAAAACTAAAAAAAATCCACAGTCTACGCCATCAGATCACCGCATATTTTATCGGACTGCTGTTTTTGTCCATTCTGACTATCACCGTGATCAACGGAGCTTTCCTTGAAAAATATTATGTGACAAAAAAAATCGATGTACTTCTTGATCTCCGTACAACGCTGGAAAATACAGACATTGACAAGATGATGAACAGTGACAGCTCCGAAGGTTCGGAGAGTATCCCTGATGAGATCCAGAGAGCCTGCTCCAGAAACAATCTTTCCTGGGTTATCATTGACAGCAGCAATACCAGCTGGCTTTCCTGGGGCGAAAATGAAAAAATGCTTCAAAGCAAACTGTTCGGATATGTCTACGATCTGGATGAGGATGGGGACAAGAGCCGGACTCTGAAACAGGGAGACAATTATACGATCCAGCAGTCTCATGACCGTTTTGCAGGAATGGATTATGTGGAATGCTGGGGACAGCTGGATGATGAACATTATTTTATTATAAGGACACCACTTGAGAGCATTCGTGAGAGCGCAAACATTTCCAATAAGTTTTATTTTGCGGTTGGACTTGCGATTATTGTAGTGAGTGGTCTTATGATCATGCTGGTGACGAAACGGATCACCCGCCCGATCAGCGAACTGACAGATCTTTCAAAAAAAATGTCAGATCTTGATTTTGAGGCAAAATATGAGAGCAAAGTAGGCAATGAGATCGATGTTCTGGGGGATAATTTCAACCGGATGTCTTCACAGCTTGAAACAACCATCAGTGAACTGAAATCCGCAAACAATGAACTCCAGCGGGACATTGAGGATAAGATCAAGATCGACAAGATGCGAAAAGAATTTCTGGATAACGTATCCCATGAGCTGAAAACTCCGATCGCGCTGATCCAGGGCTATGCAGAAGGTTTAAAAGAAAACATTTCCGATGACCCTGAGAGCAGAGAGTTCTATTACGACGTTATTATGGATGAAGCCTCCAAGATGAATAAGCTGGTAAAAAATCTTCTTACGCTGAATCAGCTGGAATCTGGTAAAGACGCAGTTGTGATGGAGAGGTTTGACATCGTATCCCTGATCCGGGGTGTGCTCCAGACCATGAATATCATGATCGGACAGAAAGAGGCAAACGTGATCTTTGAGGCGGAGAAGCCGGTTTATGTATGGGCCGATGAGTTTAAGATCGAAGAGGTTGTGACAAACTATGTAAGCAATGCCCTGAATCATCTGGATGGTGAGAAAGAGATCGAGATCAAACTTCAGGATGAGGATAACCGTGTGAAGATCAGTGTATTTAACACAGGAACTCCGATCCCTGAGGCAGATGTGCCAAATCTCTGGAATAAATTTTATAAAGTTGATAAAGCGAGAACCAGGGAATACGGTGGAAGCGGTATCGGTCTGTCCATTGTAAAAGCTATCATGGAAAGCATGAACCAGGAATACGGCGTGCAGAACTTTGACAATGGGGTGGAATTCTGGTTTACCCTGGATCGGAAATAATGAAACTTTAGTGTGATAATGCGAAAAAACGGGCGGCAGCAGAGAAAAGTCTTTGCAACCGCCTGTTTTTGCGTTATACTAAATCAATGTAAATCGAAGGTGAGAGAGGAATATCGAGATACAAAAGAGCAGGAGGAAGCATTATTATGATAGGAATCATTGACTACGATGCAGGAAACATAAAAAGTGTGGAAAAAGCACTTCAGTATCTGGGACAGGAGACTGTCGTCTCAAGAGATCCCCAGGTGCTTCTGAAAGCAGATAAAGTAATTCTTCCAGGTGTTGGAAGTTTTGGCGATGCTATGGAGAATCTCAATAAGTACGGACTTGTTCCGGTAATACATGAGATCGTGGAAAAAGGAACTCCGTTTCTTGGAATCTGTCTTGGACTGCAGCTGCTTTTTGAGAGCAGTGATGAGACTCAGGGAGTGGAAGGCCTTGGAATCCTGAAGGGAAAGATCTTACGGATCCCGCCAAGCCCGGGACTGAAGATCCCGCATATGGGATGGAATTCCCTGCATCTTCAGAACAGCGGAAGATTATTTAAAGATATTCCAGAAAACACATACGTTTACTTTGTACATTCCTATTATCTTCAGGCAGAAGATGAAGAGATCGTGAAAGCCACCACGCAGTACAGTACATGTATTCACGCATCTGTGGAGAAGGGGAATGTATTTGCATGCCAGTTCCACCCGGAAAAAAGCAGCCGGTGGGGCTTGAAGATCCTTGAGAATTTTGCGGCACTTGAGGCAGGCACCGGAAAGGAGGAGGCATAATCATGTTTACAAAACGAATTATCCCATGTCTGGACGTAAATAAAGGACGTGTAGTAAAAGGCGTGAATTTTGTTGATCTGAAAGATGCCGGAGATCCGGTGGAAATTGCCAAAGCTTATGACGCAGCCGGTGCGGACGAGCTTGTTTTTCTTGATATCACGGCTTCCTGTGAAGAGCGTGATACGGTGGTAGATATGGTAAGAGCTGTTGCTGCCAATGTATTTATCCCCTTTACCGTAGGTGGAGGAATCCGTACTGTGGATGATTTCCGGAAACTTCTCCGTGAAGGTGCAGATAAGATCTCTGTAAATTCCGCAGCCATCGACCGCCCGGAGCTGATCCATGAGGCTGCACAGAAATTCGGAAGCCAGTGTGTGGTAGTTGCCATTGATGCCAAGAGAAGGCCGGATGGCGGCTGGAATATCTACAAACATGGCGGAAGACTGGATACCGGTATCGATGCTCTTACATGGGCAAAGAAGGTGGAAGAACTTGGCGCAGGTGAGATCCTTCTTACCAGCATGGACTGTGACGGAACCAAGGCAGGATATGATATTGAACTTACAAGAGCTGTTGCAGATGCGGTTTCCATTCCGGTGATCGCTTCCGGTGGTGCCGGAACTCTGGAGCATTTTTATGATGCACTGACTGAAGGCGGAGCAGACGCGGCACTGGCAGCATCTCTGTTCCACTACAAAGAACTGGAGATCCGGGAAGTGAAGGATTACCTTGCGGAAAAAGGAATTTCCGTGAGAAGATAAGTTGGATGAGAGGTGAAGGATATGGCTCCTATAGCGGGAGACTGGCAGGAGGCGCTGAAAGGTGAGTTTCACCAGCCTTACTATGCCAAACTTTATAAAACCGTGATGACAGAATACAGAACAAGAAAGATTTTTCCGCCTCCGGAAGATCTGTTCAATGCGTTTCATTTTACGCCGCTGCATCAGGTGAAGGTTGTGATCCTGGGACAGGACCCCTATCACAATGACGGACAGGCCCACGGGCTTTGTTTTTCCGTAAAAAAAGGTGTGGAAACACCGCCATCCCTGGTGAATATTTATAAAGAACTTGAGGATGATATGGGATGTTACATCCCAAACAACGGTAATCTGGAAAAATGGGCAAAGCAGGGCGTGCTTCTTTTGAACACAGTGCTGACTGTACGTGCACATCAGGCCAATTCCCACAGAGGGATCGGCTGGGAACAGTTTACCGATGCGGCCATCCGGATCCTGGACCAGGAGGATCGCCCGATCGTGTTTCTTCTCTGGGGGCGGCCTGCTCAGATGAAGGCATCCATGCTTCATAATCCGAAGCATCTGATCCTGGAAGCACCACATCCAAGTCCCCTTTCTGCCTACCGGGGATTTTTCGGATGCAAGCATTTCAGCAAGGCTAATGAATTTTTGAAAGCCAATGGGGTAGAACCTGTTGACTGGCAGATTGAGAATATTTAAGTTAAGGAAAGTAAAATGGGTAAAAAAAATGATAACACACTTGTGAAAAACGCATCTTTTCTTATGGTTGCGGCGCTGATCTCCAAGATCATCGGAATGCTGTACAAGAGTCCGCTTTCAACTACACTGGGAAGTCAGAGCTTTGCACTTTTCCAGTTTGCACAGAATGTATATTTTATTCTGCTGATGATCGCGTCCTTCAGTATTCCTCAGGCTGTATCCAAGATCATGGCGGAGAAGATCGCTTTTCACAGATATAAGGATGCACAGAAGGTATTTTACGGTGCATTGATCTATGCGGCAGTTGCCGGCGGTATCGTGGCGCTGATCTGTGTATTTGGTGCAGGAATCCTGGTTCCGGACAGTATGGCTAACGCCCGTCTGGCACTGCAGATGCTTGCGCCCACAATTTTCATGTCCGGTCTCTGCGGTGTATTCCGTGGATATTTCCAGGCATACCGCAATATGATGCCTACATCGATCTCGCAGATCATTGAGCAGATCTTTGTGGCAACCTTTGCGCTTCTGATGTCACATGTATTTATCCAGCATTTTTCCGCAACAGGAGATATGGATCTGGTCCATCGCTGGGGTGCGGCAGGTGCTACCATGGGTACCGGAGCAGGTGTGGCTTCCGCGCTGATCTTTATGCTGATCGTTTATGGGGTAAACCGTAAGATCATCCGGAAAAGGATCGTCAATGACCGCCATTCTGTAAATGAGAGTATGGGTCATGTAATGAGTAATATCGTGCTCATCATCATGCCGATCATTCTCAGTGCTTTTATTTATAATGTAAACGGATATATCAACAGCTATATGTATTCCGGTATCATGGATATCAAGGGTGCTGCCAAGGACGTGATCCAGACCTTGTATTCCGAGTACGGATATTATATGACGCTGATCAATATCCCGCTTACCCTGGCAAGTACAGCACCGACATCTATGATCCCTGAGGTTTCCGCGCATTATGCAATGCACGATATTGAAGGTGCAAATATGAAGACAGACCGTGCCACATGGATCAGTATGCTGATCTCCATTCCGGCGGCAGTAGGCCTTGCAGTTCTTTCCGGATCGATCACGAGACTGATCTTCCCGGGAACCAATGGCGTAGGCGGACAGCTTCTGATCCTGGGAGGAATCACCATTATCCTGAATGGCAACTCCAATATCACCAACGGTGTACTTCAGGGAATCGGCAAGCCGAAGCTCCCGATGATCCATGCAGCCATTGCACTGGTGGCAGATGTGATAGCCATGGCCCTGCTTCTGGTATTTACCAATCTTGGTGTTTATACCATTGTCATCGCCCAGATCGTTTATGCAGTTGTGATGTGTCTTCTCAACGATCGTTCCATCAAGAAATATATGGGCTATAAGAATCCATGGAGAAGTGCTTATTTAAGCCCGTTCCTTGCATCTATCCCGATGGGGGTTGTTGCGGGAGTGGTGTATTACGGTCTGTATGCACTGATCCATTCCAATGTGATCTGCCTAGGTATTTCCGTGATCCTGGCAGCAGTTGTATACTTTATTGTATATCTGTTTGTAAGCAAGCCCGGTGAAGAAGAACTGGGTATGATGCCTGGTGGAAGATATATGAAGAAGCTGGCGAGAATGATGAAGATCATCTGATCTGTAAGTCCGATCAGTAAACGGCAATACAGTTATTCGGTGCAGAACTCAAAGTGAACACAGTTAGCACAGGAAAAAATACTCACAGATTTGTTCCGGCAGATTTCCAGCCGGAGGATCTGTGAGTATTTTTTTATTATATCAGGTCTCTGGAAATGCAGGCTTTTGAAGAATGGATTCCTTTTAGGCTTTTTTCTGTGAAAACAGTCTTATGATCTCCAGAGTAACGTTCACAGCGGCATCCATTCCTTCTGCTGTAATATGCTCATAAGGCCCGTGATAGGCATGTCCGCCGGTTCCGAGATTCGGGCAGGGCAGTCCCATAAAGCTTAACTGTGCACCGTCTGTGCCGCCGCGGATAGGCAGGATCAGCGGTGTGACACCGCAGCTGTGGCAGGCTTCCTCAGCCAGAGATATCAGCCATGGGCAGGTATCGATGATCTCTTTCATATTGCGGTACTGCTGGGTGATGGTAAGAGTTACGGTACCTTCCCCCCATTTTTCATTGAGGATCTCCGTGATATGTGTGAGCGTTTTCTGACGGATCTCAAAAGAAGCGGCATCGTGATCCCGGACAATATACTGAAGCTCAGCCTGGGAAACATCTCCTTTCATGGAACACAGATGGAAAAATCCTTCGTAATTATCTGTATTCCTGGGAGTATCTGCCGCCGGAAGCATGGAGTTAAATTCCATGGCAACGAGGGCTGCGTTGATCATAGTATTTTTGGAAGAACCGGGATGTACATTAACACCCTGGAAGGTTATTTTTGCACTGCAGGCGTTAAAGTTTTCGTACTGGATCTCGCCTTCCGTATCACCGTCCAGGGTATATGCATAATCCGCACCGAATTTTTTTACATCAAAGTGGGCCGGTCCCATGCCGATCTCTTCATCCGGAGTAAAAGCAACGCAGAGAGGTCCGTGAGGTATTTTTTCCGTAAGGATATGCTCCAGCGCAGTGAGGATCTCTGCAATGCCGGCCTTGTCGTCTGCGCCTAGGATCGTGGTTCCGTCTGAGGTGATCAGGGTACGCCCGGCAAGTGAAGCAAGATGGGGGAACATTTCCGGGGAAAGAGTTCTGCCGCTTGTGCCGAGAGGAAGCTCTTTTCCATCGTAATCTTCTGTGACCACCGGTGTGACTGCATGGTCGCAGAAATCGGAAACCGTATCCATATGAGCGATAAAGCCCAGTGCTTTGCAGTGCTCCAGACCTTCTGTAGCAGGAAGATGTGCATAAACGTAACAGTGTTCATCCAGAGACACATCAGAGATCCCAAGGCCTTTCAGTTCCTCCACAAGAAGCCGGGCCAGGTCAAACTGGCACTGGGAAGAGGGGGAAGAAGAGCTTTCTTCATTGCTGGGTGTGGATATTTTTACATAGGATAGAAGTCGTTGGTATGCTTTCATAGAAGAATATTCCTTTCTGAAAAATTCCTTCCGGAACAGACGGCAGCTGTATTTATGGAATCCGCCTGTTTTTACGGAGATAATAACAGTATAACACACAATACCTGCATATTTATGTAAAAAATCTCCCACGATGTGAAAACCTGTGCTATAATCTGTGAGATAATAAAAAACAGGAGGATTTGAGAGTGGAAAAAAGAATCATACAGGTCGAAGAAAAAGTACCTGCAAAGATGCTGATACCGTTAAGTATCCAGCATATGTTCGCCATGTTCGGAGCATCCGTACTGGTGCCATTCCTTTTTGGTATCAGTCCGGCTATTGTGCTTCTGATGAATGGTGTGGGAACACTCCTTTTTATTTTCATCACAAAAGGAAAGGCACCGGCTTATTTGGGCTCCAGTTTTGCCTTCCTTTCACCGGCTCTTCTGGTGATCAGCAAGTATGGATATGAGTATGCCCTTGGTGGGTTCGTTGTTCTGGGTATTGCTGGTATGTGCGTGGCATTGATCGTCCGCCAGTGCGGAACAGATTGGATCGATATCGTGCTTCCTACAGCGGCAATGGGACCGGTAGTGGCACTGATCGGTCTGGAACTTGCGGGAAATGCAGCAAGTACGGCAGGACTTCTGGACGAGAAGGTAGATCCGAAGAATGTGATCGTATTTCTGGTCACACTTGGAGTTGCGGTATTCGGGCAGATCCTGTTCCGGGGCTTCCTTTCTGTTATTCCGATCCTGATCGCGATCATTGTGGGATATGTGGCAGCAGGTGCATGCGGGCTTCTGGATTTTACACAGGTAAGGGAAGCGGCATTTTTGGCTCTTCCCAACTTTACATCTCCGAAATTTAATTTTGAGGCCATTATGACGATCTTTCCGGCATTGCTTCTGGTAACCTCCGAGCATATCGGCCATCAGATCGTAACTGGAAAGATCGTTGGAAGAAATCTTCTGAAAGATCCGGGTCTCCACAGATCCCTGTTTGCGGATTTCTTCTCTACCACAGTTTCCGGATGCCTTGGTTCTGTGCCGACAACTACTTACGGTGAGAACATCGGTGTCATGGCAGTGACAAAGGTTTACAGTGTACAGGTGATCGGTGGTGCGGCAGTGCTTTCTATCTGCTGTTCCTTCCTTGGTAAACTGGCAGCCCTGATCAGTACCATTCCCGGTCCGGTGATCGGTGGGATTTCTTTCCTTCTTTACGGAATGATCGGAACCTCCGGCCTTCGTATGCTGGTTGACAATCACGTGGATTACAGCAAGTCCAGAAATCTGACGCTGACAAGCGTTGTCTTTGTTGTAGGTCTTTCCGGAATTGCCCTGAAGCTTGGAAATGTTGAGCTTACCGGTATGGTGCTGGCATGTGTGGTTGCCATGGCATTAAGCCTTGTATTCTATATTCTGGACAAACTGAAGCTGACCAACGATCAGTGACAGGAAATATATTGCATAAAAAGCAGATGAAGAGGGAAATCTTTTTATCTGCTTTTTTGCGTTCAGAGAGGAAAAAGAAATCATGTATGGGAAGCCTTTTGTCGGATTTTCAGAGATCCTGTCAACAAAAAAACAAAGGGATTTTCAAGTATCTTATTGACAATCATTCCGTTTTATAATACTATGTAATACAGAAAACACGAACAAAGGTTCGAATTAAAGGAAACCTGATTAGAAAGAGAATAAAGAATAGGAGATTACATAATGATCAGTGAAGAGAAGCAGAAGGCGCTGGAAGCGGCTCTTGGAAATATTGAGAAACAGTTCGGTAAAGGCTCTGTCATGAAGCTTGGAGATTCCAGTTCCCATATGCAGGTGGAGGCAGTTCCCACAGGATGCTTAAGCCTGGATATCGCCCTTGGTGTAGGTGGTGTTCCTAAGGGACGTATCGTGGAAATCTACGGACCGGAGTCCAGTGGTAAGACAACGGTAGCCTTACATATGGTCGCTGAAGTGCAGAAGAGAGGCGGAATCGCAGGATTTATCGATGCGGAGCATGCTCTTGATCCTGTTTATGCCAAGAGTATAGGTGTTGATATCGACAACCTTTATATTTCACAGCCGGATAACGGAGAGCAGGCGCTGGAGATCACAGAGACTATGGTACGTTCCGGTGCTGTGGATATCGTGATCGTGGACTCTGTTGCAGCCCTGGTCCCCAAGGCTGAGATCGAAGGAGATATGGGAGACAGCCATGTAGGTCTGCAGGCCCGTCTGATGTCACAGGCACTCCGTAAACTGACGGCTGTTATCAGCAAGTCCAACTGCGTGGTGATCTTTATCAACCAGCTTCGTGAAAAGGTTGGAGTGATGTTTGGCAATCCGGAAACTACAACCGGTGGACGTGCGCTGAAATTCTATGCATCTGTCCGTATGGATGTACGCCGTGTGGAAACATTGAAGCAGGGTGGTGAGATGGTCGGAAACCACACCCGTGTGAAAGTAGTTAAGAACAAGGTGGCTCCGCCATTTAAGCAGGCAGAGTTTGATATCATGTTCGGAACCGGTATTTCCAGAGAGGGAGATATCCTGGATCTGGCTGCAGAATGCTGCATCGTAAACAAGAGCGGAGCCTGGTATGCATATGAAGGGGATAAGATCGGACAGGGACGTGAGAATGCCAAATTATTCCTGCGAGAGCATCCGGAGATCCGCGATGAGATCGAGAAGAAGGTTCGTGTACATTATCATCTGGATCCGGCAGATGAGACAGCAGAAGCAGCAGTACAGGCAGAAGATACAGAGAAGGAAGAGTAATCCATGCTGGATCTGGAAGAACAAAACCGTGCAAGAAAGAAAGCCATGCGGCTTCTGGAACATATGGACCGCACAGAGAAAGGCCTGACGGATAAACTCCGTCAGGCTGAATTTTCACCGGAGGCAGTAGAAGATGCCATTGCTTATGTGAAGTCCTATGGGTATATCAACGATGCCCGTTATGCCAGAACCTATATCTCCTTCCGCATGGAAACCAGGAGCCGTCAGAAGATCCTCTCGGAACTTCAGTTAAAGGGTGTGGACCGTCAGACTGCCCTGGATGCCTGGAATGAGATGGAAGAGCTTATGGAACCGGACGAGCGGGAGGTATTACGCAGGACGATCGAGAAGAAATATGCGCCGGACACAGAGCTTGATGAAGGACAGATGCGAAGGCTGTATGGATATCTGGCCAGACGAGCGTTCCGGTATGAGGATATTTCCCATACCCTGGAAGAAATGAACATCCGGGTGAACCGTGATATGGAATAACTCGTTACTGTTCACTGGTAATGTCCCGCGAGGTGTTTTTTGTGAGCGAAGGTCACAGAAAACCCGAGACATACCGCGCGAATTTATGCGATCAGCATAAATTCTGTGCATCGCAAAGCGTGTTACTGAGAACGGAGTGAACAGTAACAATAACTCTGCGGAGAAAAAGAGCCAGTTTATATATGCTAACCAAAATCTGCTTTTTCATGAGAAAAACTTGACATAAATGTGAAAAACAGCTAAACTTGTATTGTTGTATTTGTACAATGAAAACTAAATAAGGAGGTGCTCCTGTGGCAGGCACAATTATCGGTGTTATTGTCGCTGTGGTAGTCACGCTACTTATTGCAGTTCCTGTTACTTGCAAGGTTGCTGTTGACAAGAAAGTACGCAAGGATGCGGAAATCATAGGTACAGCAGAGGATAAGGCAAGGAATATTCTTGATGAAGCATTGAAAGCAGCAGAGACCAAGAAACGTGAAACTTTACTTGAAGTAAAGGAAGAATCTCTGCGAACTAAAAATGAACTGGAAAGGGAAACCAAGGAACGGAGAAACGAGCTGCAGAGATACGAGAAGCGAGTTTTGTCAAAAGAGGAATCTGTTGACAAAAAAGCCAATGCAGTGGAGAAGCGTGAGCTGGAATGTACAGCGAAATTTAACGAGTTACAAGAAAAAGAAAAACGAGTAAATGAACTTGAGGAAAAAGGAGTACAGGAACTGGAACGAGTTTCAGGTCTTACCTCCGAACAGGCAAAAGAAGAATTACTGAAATCTGTAGAAGATGACGTAAAGGTGGATGTTGCAAGACTCTATAAAGAGCTTGAGAACAGAGCCAAGGAAGATGCCAATAAGAAAGCCAGGGAATATGTAGTCAATGCCATTCAGAAATGTGCAGTGGATCATGTTTCCGAGACAACGATTTCTGTGGTACAGCTTCCAAGTGATGAAATGAAGGGAAGGATCATCGGTCGTGAAGGCCGTAATATCCGTACACTTGAGACACTTACCGGTGTGGATCTGATCATTGATGATACACCGGAGGCAGTGGTACTCTCTGCATTTGATCCGATCAGGAGAGAGATCGCCAGAGTGGCTCTTGAGAAACTGATCGTGGATGGACGTATCCATCCGGCAAGAATTGAAGAGATGGTAGAGAAAGCCCAGAAAGAAGTGGAAGCACAGATCCGGGAAGACGGTGAGAATGCTGCCATGGATGTAGGGGTACATGGAATCCATCCGGAACTTCTGAAGCTTCTTGGACGTATGAAATTCCGTTCAAGCTATGGACAGAATGCTCTGAGACATTCAATTGAGGTTGCACAGCTTTCCGGACTTCTTGCAGGAGAAGTTGGTGTGGATGTGCGTATGGCCAAGCGTGCCGGACTTCTTCATGACATTGGTAAATCCATTGACCATGAGGTAGAAGGTTCTCATATTCAGATCGGTGTGGATCTCTGCAAGAAATACAAGGAGTCCCCGATCGTTATCAACACGGTTGCGTCTCATCATGGTGATGTGGAGCCGGAATCTCTGATCGCGTGTATTGTACAGGCTGCTGATGCAATTTCCGCAGCAAGACCTGGAGCAAGACGTGAGACCCTGGAAACCTATACCAATCGTCTGAAACAGCTTGAGGATATCACCAATGAATTCAAGGGTGTAGAGAAATCTTTTGCTATTCAGGCAGGAAGAGAAATTCGTGTTATGGTCGTGCCGGATCATGTAAGTGATGCAGATATGGTTCTCCTTGCAAGAGATATTGCAAAGCAGATCGAGGCAGAGCTTGAGTATCCTGGACAGATCAAAGTTAATGTGATCCGTGAAAGCAGAGCGGTTGACTACGCAAAATAAGCTTTCAATGGAAGAAAGTTCTGGAAATATCAAAGGCCGGACAGCTTTTTAGCTGGCTGGCCTTTTTTTGTCATGTGGAAAAACGGTCATATTACCGGAAAAACAGGCGTAAACTGGTACAGGGTGAGTAAATGGAGAGTAAGACAGAGAACCGGAAGTGGAAAAATGCCGGACGTTTTCCGGCGGAACTTCTTTTTATGACCGGATTTTTTGCGGGAAATGTGTTGCCGAATCTGATCTGGAAAATGGAGTGGAAGCAGAAAACCTTGGCTTCTTTTTATCTGATCCGCAGCTTTGCAGGAAAAGATATTTCCGGCGGAGCTTATTTCTTGGAAGTGCTGCGACGAAGAGGAGGTTTTTTTCTTCTGTTGTTTTTATGCGGATTTACAATATTCGGAGTGCCTTTGACGGTCGCATATATGCTGTTTTTGGGAATGGAGACAGGAATGATCCTGGCATTATCGGTTCTGGAATTTGGTATTTATGGCGGTGTGGCCGGCGCCGGACTTCTGATGCCGCAGTATCTGGTCTATATTCCGGCGTATTTTTATCTTGCAGGTATCGTATACAGACAATCGTATGGGATCTGGAAAAATTACGGACTTGTGCCGCAGAAAACAGGGGCTTATTTTCGGCAGGGGATCACAGTTTTTCTGCTGTATACAGGAGGAATCCTCTCAGAAAGTTTTCTGAATCCCTGGGTCGTAGAAAAAGTTATAAAGGGCCTGAAATTTTTTTGAGGAAAATTTCCACAATATCTAGTGATGGTTTCCATAAAATCTGCGATATTTGGTGGTTTGTGCCGGAAAGTGTTGAAATTGTGCGGTTTTACGATGAAAAACTGTTTGATTTTATGTAAAATTCACAGTATAATTCAGTCATAAACGAGTATGATTTTAGAGAAACGGGATGCAGAGAAATGGATATAGAGATACGGGAATTTATTACATATTTACATAATAGAAAAAGAACGTCACATAATACAGAAGTATCTTACCAGAGAGACCTGAAGAAGATGGCAGTGTATTTTGCAGATCGTGGGATTTATGATATCCGAGATGTAGGAGAACTGGAGCTGGAAGGCTATCTCAGCTATATGGAGAGAGGACAGTTCGCTTCCTCAACGATCTCCAGAAATGTAGCATCTATCCGTGCCTTGTTTCAGTATCTTTATCAGGAGAACAGGATCGAGAGGGATCCGTCTCTGGAACTGAAGCCGCCCAAGGTTGAGAAGCGGATGCCGGAGATCCTTACTGTGGATGAGGTAGACCGCCTTTTGAAACAGCCGGATCTGAATACACCGAAGGGAATCCGGGACAGTGCCATGCTGGAGCTTTTGTATGCTACAGGAATGCGCGTCAGTGAACTTTTGCGGCTGAATCTGGAGGATCTCAATCTGCGGCTTGGTTATGTAGTCTGTCACGATGAGGATAAGGAACGGGTGATCCCGATAGGAAATGTATGCAAAACAGCCATGGAGAAATATCTGAAGGAAGCCCGTGGAAAATTTGTGAAAGAAAATGAGACGGAGAGTCTTTTTACCAACTGTTCAGGAAAATCCATGAGCAGACAGGGATTCTGGAAGGTTCTGAAGGGATATGCAGAGGAAGCCGGGATCCAGCATGATATCACGCCGCATACACTGAGACATTCTTTTGCCGCACATATGCTGCAGAATGGAGCGGACGTGAAGAGTGTGCAGGAAATGCTTGGACATTCGGATATTTCCACCACACAGGTCTATCTGAATTTTGGCGTTGCGAAAATGCGAGACGTATATATGAAAGCACATCCGAGGCATTGATCTGTAAGAAATAATATAAAAAACGCGTTCAAAAAAGAACCGGCAGCTTCCAAAATGGAAGAATGCCGGTTCTTTTTTTGAACATAAAGTGTAAAAGGATCACAAATATCCGTTTCCTGAACTGCAGATCAGACAGATCTTAGCAATTTTCAGCAATCGTGTAAAGCAGCTTCTCAGACTCATCCCAACCAAGGCAGGCATCTGTGATGGATTTTCCGTAGATGTGATCTCCACCGATCTTCTGATTGCCTGGCTCGATATAGCTCTCGATCATGAGACCTTTTACCATGGAGTGAAGCTCAGGATCTACCTGACGGCTGTGAAGAACCTCACTTGCGATACGAACCTGCTGCTCGTAATGCTTGTTGGAGTTGGAGTGGTTGGTATCCACGATCACTGCCGGGTTGGCAAGGTTCTTTGCATGGTATTTGTCATAGAGAAGACGAAGATCCTCGTAATGGTAGTTCGGGATCGCTTCCCCATGCTTGTTTACTGCACCGCGAAGGATTGCGTGAGAGAGTGGGTTGCCGGTGGTCTCAACCTCCCAGCTTCTGTAAATAAAACGATGAGCGCCCTGTGCTGCAACAATGGAGTTCAGCATAACGCTGTAGTCACCACTGGTAGGGTTCTTCATACCAGCCGGAACATCCATGCCGCTGACAGTGAGTCTGTGCTGCTGATCTTCAACAGAACGTGCGCCTACAGCAACGTAGGAAAGCAGATCAGAGAGATAACGGTAGTTCTCCGGGTAAAGCATCTCATCTGCACAGGTGAAGCCACTTTCGCGGATAGCACGCATGTGCATCTTGCGGATCGCGATCAGTCCGGCAAGAAGGTTCGGTTTTTTCTCAGGATCCGGCTGATGGACCATTCCCTTGTATCCTTCACCGGTCGTACGTGGTTTGTTTGTGTAAACACGCGGGATGATAAGGACTTTATCCTCGATCTTTTCCTGAACTTTGCGAAGTCTTAAAAGATAATCGCATACGGCATCTTCGTTATCTGCAGAACATGGTCCGATGATAGCGAGGAATTTATCGGATTTTCCGGTGAAAACGTCGCGAATCTCAGCATCGCGTTTCTCCTTGAGCGCCTGAAGTTCAGCATCGAGCGGATACTGATTGCGGATTTCCTCAGGAGTTGGCAGTTTTTTTATGAATTCAAAACTCATAGTACTTTATTCCTCCATAACTATAGACATTTCGATTATTTATTATAAACGATTATTGGCCGATTGTCGATAGGGAAATTTTAGCGCTTTCACGTGTAGAAGAGTAAGCAGCAGCTCACCCAGAAAAATTCCGTAAAAATAGCCTCGGATCCCTGTTGCCGGAATTATAAAAACAACGGAGAAAATACGGATGAGAATGCCGGCAATACTGTGGATCAGACAGAGCCCCGGTTTTCCAAGTCCCTGCAGGATGCTGGTGAGCATGGTGTTTGTATAAAGAAAAGGACAGATAAAAGACAGATACCGTATGTAGGTTCCGGCAGTCTGGCTGTGAAAAAGCAATGTTCCGAGGAATGGGCCAAAAAGAAAGAATCCGCTTCCGCATAGAAATCCCAGGAACATGCACAGAAAAAAGGTCTGATCTGTGACACGGCGGATCTGCTTCTGCTCTCCCAGTGCATCAAGCTGTGCGATGGAAGGCATCAGCATCACAGCGGCGGAAGAGGTAAGTGTGGAAGGAAACAGGAGCAGGGGCAGTGCCATTCCTGTAAAGATCCCATAGATCTTCAGTGAGTCTGAGGCTGTCATGCCGGAACGCAGAAGCATCTGTGGGATCAGGACCGCTTCTATGCTGCCGAGAAGTGTCAGAAGGATCCTGTTCAGGGAAATGGGAAAAGACAGTGTGAAAAGGTCCTTTATCAGCGGAAAGATCCTGACGGGAGTCTTTTCGTGTACAGGGTGATTTCCGAAATGAAAGGAAACTACCAGCAGCGACACCAGCGAAGCGGCAGTCTCTCCGGCAAGGGAACCTCCCGCTGCGATCAATGCAGTGATCGGACGTCCTTCGGAAAGAAAGATCAGATACAGGATATAGGTAGTGCCGATCCGTGCAGACTGCTCCGAAAGCTGCACGGCTGCCGGAACAGAGGCTTTTTTCCGGGCATAATAATAGCTGTCAATGCAGGAATGAATGGCACAGAGAGGAATACTGACAGCTGTTATGCGAAGAAGACCGGCAGTCTGCGGTGTTTTCAGAATTGCGGAAGCAAAAAAATATGCGTGCTGAAAAAGCAGAAAACCGGCTGCAGCAGAAAAAAAGACAGCCATAAGTGTTCCTGTGACCAGCGAAAAACGTGCCTCCTTTTTCTCCTGAAGGGCAAGTCTGGACGCGATCAGGCGTGAAAGGGCAGACTGGATCCCTGTATAGGATAAAGCGGCCATAAGTCCCTGGAGAGGAAGAACCAGCTGATACAAACCAAGACCTTCCGCACCAATGGCATGGGAGAGGAATATTCTATAAAAGAAACCTGCGATACGGCTGATAAGGCCTGTGCAGGCAAGAATCAGGGTTCCTTTGAGAAATATTTTTTTTGACATGGATAACCTTGAGTCTTTTTTGTCAGTATATGAAGAAGTTAGTCTTGACAGAACCATATGTTTCTGATAGAGTAAACATGAAATCCGAGGAAAACACTGGGAATTGAAAAAGAGGTGAGCGGATGAAACTGTCAACAAGAGCAAAATACGGACTTAAGGCTTTGATAGACCTTGGTCTTTATAGTGAGAAAGAAGCGGTCTCGCTTCAGAGTATTGCGGGCCGTCAGAATATATCAGTCAGCTATCTGGAGCAGCTGATGGCACTTTTAAAGAAAGCGGGCCTTGTGAAGAGTGTCCGCGGCGCAGCCGGAGGATACTTCCTTGGAAGACCGGCAGAAGAGATTTCAGTGGGAGATATCCTTCGTGTCCTGGAGGGTGGCCTGGAGGCTGCAACATGTCCGGGAACAGAAGGTGACGGTGGCTGCCAGGGTTCTGATCTCTGCGTGGCTAAATTAGTGTGGAAGAGGATCAACGACAGTATCACAGATGCAGTGGATACACTGATGCTCAGTGAGCTGATCGAAGAAAGCCGGAGAATACACGAAAAATAATTATCCTGAACAGGAGGAAAAGAAAATGGGAAAAATGATATATCTGGACAATGCGGCTACCACAAAGACCGCACCGGAAGTTGTGGAGGCTATGCTGCCGTATTTTACAGAGTTTTATGGAAATGCTTCAACCGTTTATGATTTTGCGGCAAACAGCAAGGCTGCCATCGCAAAGGCAAGACAGCAGATCGCAGATGTGATCGGAGCCAAAAAAGAGGAGATCTATTTTACTGCAGGTGGTTCCGAGTCTGATAACTGGGCTCTGAAAGCGACCTTTGAGGCATATAAAAATAAAGGAAACCATATCATCACAACAAAGATCGAGCATCATGCAATCCTTCATACCTGCGAATACCTTGAAAAAGAGCGTGGTGCCAAGGTCACATACCTGGATGTAGATGAGAATGGTTTCATTGACCTGGATGAGCTTCAGAAAGCCATCACACCGGAGACCATCCTGATCTCTGTTATGGCTGCAAACAATGAGATCGGTACTCTTGAGCCGCTGAAAGAGATCGGACAGATCGCACATGAGCATGGAATCCTGTTCCATACAGACGCTGTTCAGGCATTTGGACAGATCCCGATCAATGTAGATGAGTTCAATATTGATATGCTCAGCTCCAGCGGACATAAGATCAACGGACCGAAGGGAATCGGCTTCCTCTATATCCGTAAGGGCGTTAAGATCCGCTCCTTTGTACATGGCGGAGCACAGGAGAGAAAACGTCGTGCAGGTACAGAGAACGTTCCTGGTATCGTAGGATACGGTCTTGCAGCAGAGCGTGCAAACAAGTCCATGAAAGAACGTACTGCAAAAGAAATCGAGATCAGAGATCATATGATCAGCAGGATCCTCACAGAGATCCCGTACGTACGCCTCAATGGAGATAAAGTAAAACGTCTTCCGAACAACGTAAATGTAAGCATCCAGTTCATCGAGGGAGAGTCACTTCTTCTGATGCTTGATAATTTTGGAATCTGTGCATCCAGCGGTTCTGCATGTACATCCGGTTCTCTGGATCCGTCACATGTTCTGTTAGCTATCGGTCTTCCTCATGAGATCGCACACGGATCTCTCCGTATGACCTTAAGCGAGGAGACGACAATGGAGGATGTTGATTTTGTAGTAGATAAGCTGAAAGATATTACTGCAAACTTAAGAAGCATGTCTCCGTTATATGAAGATTTTATTAAAAAACAGAAAAAATAATAAAAATACTTGCCAGGAGGAAAAAATAATGTATAGTGAAAAAGTAATGGATCATTTTCAGCATCCACGTAATGTAGGTGAGATCGAGAACGCAAGCGGCGTGGGTACTGTAGGAAATGCAAAATGCGGTGATATTATGAGAATATTCCTTGATATCGATGACGAAACTCATATTATCAAAGACTGCAAGTTTAAAACATTTGGATGCGGTGCAGCAGTTGCAACAAGCAGCATGGCAACAGAACTTGTAATGGGCAAGACCATTGAGGAAGCTATGGAAGTAACCAACAAGGCCGTTATGGAGGCTCTGGACGGACTTCCGCCGGTGAAGATCCACTGTTCCCTGCTTGCTGAGGAAGCAATTCATGCAGCTCTCTGGGATTATGCAGAGAAACATCACATTAAGATCGAGGGTCTTTCCAAACCGAAGTCTGATATCCACGAGGGTGAAGAGGATACAGAAGAGGAGTATTGATCCCTTTTATTTACGATCATAACCGGGGCATGAGCAAGCTTCAGTTGAACAGAACCGTAAGCCATTGAAAGGACAGGTAAGTAAGAAGCATGACAGGACTTACGAACGAAGAGGTTCAGGAAAGAATTGCGCAGGGTCAGGTAAATAATAACGAAAACCCCAACACCAGGACATATAAGCAGATTATTCTGGAGAATACGTTGACATTCTTCAATTTTCTGAACCTGGTGCTGCTGGTTCTCGTACTGCTGGTTGGTTCCTACAAAAACTCCATGTTTGTAGGAATCATTTTTATTAATACCGTGATCGGGATCATTCAGGAGGTCCGTGCTAAGAAAACTATTGACAAGCTGGCAATCCTGACAGAATCCAAGACGGTTGTTCTGCGTGAAGGAAAAAAATGGAAAATTTCTACAGAGAAGCTGGTTGTCGATGATCTGATATTCCTGAAGACCGGAGAACAGGTTCCGGCAGATGCGAAGATCCTGGAGGGAAGCCTTGAGGTCAATGAATCCCTGCTTACCGGTGAGGCAGACAATCTTCCGAAGAATCCGGGAGATGAGCTTTTTTCAGGAAGCTTTGTGACGGCGGGACAGGCCTGCTGCCAGATCATCCATGTGGGAAGCGACAACTATGCGTCAAGGATCACCAGCGAGGCAAAGGAATTCAAACGCCATAATTCAGAGCTTAGAAATTCCCTGAATGCCATTCTGAAGGTGATCAGTATCATTATCGTACCAATGGGGGCGCTGCTTTTTTATAAACAGTACTATTTTGTGGGAGATAATATCCGGGATTCTGTTGTCAATATGGTTGCAGCGGTCCTGGGAATGATCCCGGAGGGGCTTGTCCTTCTTACCAGTGTGGCACTGACTTTGGGGGCACTGAAGCTGGCTCAGAAGAAGACGCTGGTGCAGGAACTGTACTGTATAGAAACTCTTGCACGCGTGGATACGCTCTGTCTGGATAAGACAGGAACTATCACAGAGGGTACCATGTGTGTGGAAGCGGTGGAAAGCTATCCGCCGGTGTATGATGAGATTTCCGAGAAAATATCCGGGAAAGATCCTGGATCCGGCGAAGGTGACAGCGATGGAACTGAAAGTTCTGCTGCCTCTGCAGTTTCAGCAACAGATGCTATCGCAAAGGAGGATGGAAGCGCGAATCTCGTATTGCAGGAAAAGTCAGACACTGACCCGGAGAAACACAGTCAGGAAAATCCGGAGAAGCTCCGGGAGATCGAGCATATCATGGGAAATCTGCTTTCTGTGCTGAAGGATCAGAATGCCACTGCCGATGCACTCAGGGCAAGATTTAAAGTATCTCAGGATATGGAGCTGGATCATGTGATCCCGTTTTCTTCTGACAGGAAGTACAGCGGAGCTGCATTTACAGATGCAGGTACTTATCTGATGGGTGCAGCGCAGTTTCTTTTCCCGGAAGGGAACCCGGAATTGATGGAGTATTGTGGCGGATTTGCAGAGGAAGGTCTTCGTGTGCTGGTCCTTGCCCATAGTGTAAATGTGAGTGAGGGTGCGGAGCTTCCGGGGGGACTGGAACCTGTCGGACTTTTGCTTATTACGGATGTGATCCGTGCAGAGGCACCGGATACGCTGGCATATTTCGAAAGTCAGGGTGTTGATCTGAAAGTGATCTCCGGTGATGATCCGGTGACAGTTTCTGCAATTGCCAGACGTGCAGGTCTTAAAAATGCAGAGCATTATATAGATGCGACAACGATCACAACCCAGGAACAGATGGACGAGGCAGTTGCAGAATACAGTGTGTTCGGACGTGTAACACCTCAGCAGAAGCAGGCAATGGTGAAGTCTTTGCAGGCTCAGAAGCATACGGTTGCCATGACCGGTGATGGTGTCAATGATGTTCTGGCGCTTAAAGAGGCGGACTGCAGTATTGCCATGGCTGAGGGCAGTGATGCCGCCAAGAATATTGCCAATGTGGTATTGCTGGATTCTAATTTTGCAGCAATGCCGGAAATCGTGAATCAGGGACGCCGGGTTGTAAATAATATCCGTACTGCGGCATCTATGTTTCTGATCAAAACGATTTTTTCCGTGCTGCTGTCACTGATTACGATCTTCTTCGGGGATTCTTATCCTTTTGAGCCGATCCAGATGTCTTTGATCAGTGCCTGTGCTGTTGGTATTCCTACGTTCCTTCTGGCACAGGAGAATAATTATGAGAAGATCGACCATACATTTTTGCGTCATGTGTTTATGAATGCATTTCCGGCTGCTGTGACCATCACGGGCTGTGTGTTCAGTGTGATGCTGGTATGCCAGAATGTATACCATTCCAATGCCATGCTGAATACAGCCTGTGTGCTTGTGACAGGATGGAATTATATGGCGGCACTTAAGACGGTTTATGCGCCTTTGAATACCTATCGAAAGGTGATCATTTACAGTATGCAGGTGATCTTTTTCGGTGCGGCGGTGGTTCTGCAGAATCTTCTGACACTGGGATCTCTGGAATTCGGAATGATCATTCTGGTGTTCCTTTTGATGACATTTTCTCCGATCCTGATCGATGTGATCACGGCCTGGCTCAGAAATATTTACAGTCGTTCGCTGGATAGTGGGGAACAGGGGAAATTTGCCGCATTTATTGATAAGCTGAGAAAATAATAATATGAGAAATAAAAAAGGACACTGCCCGTTGAAAATGGCAGTGTTCTTTTTTGATTACTGTTCACTGGTAATATCCCGCGAGGTGTGTTACTGAGAACGGAGTGAACAGTAACCTTTTTTGGGCGAATAAACTGTGGAGAAGTTATCCGGTGCAGATCTGTGTAGAGAATGCAGATTGTGGATATCCGCCTGACGAAGTTATTATTTCGTGTGCATAAGCCAGATAAATCCGAAGGCAGGGATCTCTACAGCCTGTGCGTCTCTCTGAACTCCTGTGAGAAGATCTGTGTAAGTACCGTCCTGTTCGTTGATCCAGGCTACCTTATCCTGATCACTGAAATTGTAGATGCAGATCAGCTTTTCTTCAGAAGTTTCTCTTACCAGGGCAAGGAGAGCCCTTTCCCAGGTTTCCACCGTATGTGCAGGAACTTCAGGTGCAAATACCGGATGGCTGGCGCGGATGGATTCCAGCTGCTCAAGGCTGTTGAAAATGCGTCCCTGAATCGTTTCGGCATCGGCTCTGTTCCTGGCAAGTGCCCAGTTGAAACGTCCGTTGTGGAGCCAGCGGGGATCAGATGCTTTGGAAATGTCTGCTTTATAGGTGTAGTCATTCAGCTGTCCGACCTCGTCACCGCTTCGAAGTACCGGAATTCCGGGGAGGGAAAGAAGCAATGCATGAAGTGTTACGTCATAGCGGATTCCCCGGCTGACACCCTCCATATTTCCTTCATAATCAAAACGCTCAATTCCTGCAAGAGATGCGGTTGTTCCGCAGAGCTCAGATTCCTCGTTTTCCGGATTTACATAAATTTCACCCCGGGCAAAGGAATCAGGGAAAATACCTGCCAGGAATTCATTCAGATAATCTCTGTGAGGTCCTTCTGTGATAAAGCTTCCTTTCAGGAAATCATAGTCTAGGTTCCAACGTACAGTGTTGCGGTTACGGAGGTAATTCTGGAATACCGGTGCCTGCGGAAGGTCTGCAGCTCTGTCAATTCCCCGGCGGAGAAGGGCAGTGTCCTTTGTGGCAACGGTATGCCAGAGATCGGACATCAGCCGGGTGCTGTTTACAATGTGAAGTTCCGGCATATCGGAAGTTCCGCCGAATGCAGCAGCCTCTGCAGGTGGGCGGTCTGTTTCGCCAAGGAGAAGAATTCCGGGGCATACGATCACACACACCATTCTGGTCATACGTAGCAGAGAGTGAAGCTTCCAGAGATTTTCTTCCGGCATCATCGGAAGGACACCAAGGCTGAATACAGAAGCACCTTCATTTGCAAGTTCCAGGATCTGAAGAAGCATTGCATTGAAATAAGCCGGAGTCTGGAGCACACACGGCGCACCGGACTGTGGGTCATCCACAGAAAGGCTTAACGGGATCTCAAGAGCCAGGCGGATACCTGCTTTCCTACAGTTAGCTGCAAGTGTGTACAGATCTTCGGAGGTTCCGATCTCCGGGATAATGCAAAGGGAGCAATTGGAGGTTGCCTGGAAAAGATCTGTCAGGTACAGAGTGTCTGCTTTGCATTCGCTGATATAGTCCAGTTTATCAGATAGACCGGAAAGAGTATCTGCGAAGTCAGCAGGATTTACAGCCATTCCGGTGAAAGTAGTCTTACGGAACCAGTCAGGATCAGCAACGCAGGTCTGGTCAGCTTCCTTCATGGAAAGAGAGCGCTCACGGTAAATCTCTTTCATCTTTTTTGTGAGGCTTGAGAATGTGCCGGCAACTTCCGGATGATCGCGGAACAGTTCACAGTAGAGCCATTTCAGATCATTGTAGTAGTGTTTCAGACGTTTCTCGTAGAGGGCATCGTAAGCTGTGTCCTCCTTGGAGGTTTCGACTTTCAGAGGCTCGGTCTTGGAAGTAGTAACTTTCGCCGGTTCAGTCTTAGAGGTCTCAACCTTGATCGGCTCAGTTTTAGAAGTTTCAACTTTGATCGGCTCGGTTTTAGAAGTCTCAACTTTGATCGGCTCGGTTTTAGAAGTTTCAACCTTGATTGGCTCAGTCTTTGAAGTTTCAACTTTGATCGGCTCGGTCTTGGAAGTCTCAACTTTGATCGGCTCGGTTTTTGAAGTCTCAACTTTGATCGGCTCAGTCTTTGAAGTCTCAACTTTGATCGGCTCGGTCTTTGAAGTCTCAACTTTGATCGGCTCAGTTTTTGAAGTCTCAACCTTGATCGGTTCAGTCTTAGAGGTCTCAACCTTGATCGGCTCGGTCTTTGAAGTCTCAACCTTGATCGGCTCAGTCTTTGAAGTTTCAACCTTGATCGGTTCAGTTTTAGAGGTCTCGACTTTAAGCGTTTCCTTCTTTACGGTTTCAAGTTTTTTTACTTCGACTTTAGTATTTTCAACAGATTTGGCAGCAGGGGTATTTTTTTTCAGCTGCTTTTCTTTTTTTGCCTGCATGGCAGCTTTCTTTTTCTGGAGTCTTTTTGTTGACATATAGAGTTCCTCCTTAGATAAAATGATATTTTCGGTATAAAAGTGTAAACTCTCTCACGTGAGAGAGAAACAGAGCTACAGTTTATGAAAAATAGGGCGACGATTTTTAAATACAGCATAATAGGAAAAACCACATTCACGGAAAATATCAGCTGCCTTGTCAAAAGCATAGCCGATCTTATCCGGAGTATGGGCATCTGCACCAATGGTGATGATCTCACCGCCAAGCTCACGGTAGCGTCGGATAATATTGACACATGGATTTGGTTCACCAAGCCCATAGTGATAACCGCCTGTGTTCAGCTCGATCCCCACATTTTTGCGGATCAGTGTCCGCAGGATCTCGTCCAGGATCTCCTTATATCTTCCATAAGAATACTGACGGTTCTGATTTGGACCATAACGTACTACATAGTCGATATGTCCATACACATCCATCTCATCAAAAGCAGCGATATTTTCCAGGATGGATTCAAAATATTCCATGTAACATGCGGATTCCTTACGGCCCTCAAAATAAGAAGGATAATAAGGATCGTATCCGTGCACCACATGGGAGGAACCAATAACGAAATCAAAAGGAACTTCCTTCAGAAGATCGGAAAAAGATTCTGCAAGCTGAGGCTGAAGTCCAAGCTCGATCCCGAAGTTAACCTGGATCTGGTTTTTAAAAGCATCCGCAAGACTCTCAAGCTTCTGGCGGTATGCAGGGATGTTCAGGGAAAAATCAAGATTTTCCGGAGTATCAGGATAATCCGGATCAAAATGTTCAGTAAAACAGATTCCCATGAGACCCTTGTCTGCGGCAGTCTGGATCATCTTTTCCATCGGTGTATCGGAATCTGCGGAAAAAGAGGAGTGCATATGGCAGTCCCATAAAATTTTCTGGTCCATTTTGTACCTCCATATTCAAGCCTTTATATTCTGTGACAATGATCATATCTGCCTGCTATGAAGCCGGAAAAGTAAGGCTCCCGGAAGGGAGCAGGGATATCTCTTTTGGCGCTCAGCAGGACAGAACTTTCTATCAGAGAATTATAGCACATTTTTCAGAAATTTTCTTAATATTTATTTTAATGTTCTTTTTTATAAAATGCTCTTGAATTTTTGTTTGGAATTAGGTACAATATGAAACAGGTTGATGTTTCTTTAACAAAGGAACGATTTAATCACCATTCAATTCATAGGAGGAATTTATCATGGCAGTAAAAGTTGCAATTAATGGTTTTGGACGTATCGGTCGTCTTGCATTCCGTCAGATGTTTGGAGCAGAGGGATTCGAGGTTGTAGCAATCAATGACCTTACATCTCCTAAAATGCTTGCTCACTTATTAAAATATGATTCTACACAGGGAAGATATGCTCTTGCTGATACAGTTAAAGCAGGAGAGGATTCCATCACAGTAGACGGAAAAGAGATCAAAATCTATGCTAAGGCTAACGCTGCAGAGCTTCCTTGGGGAGAGATCGGTGTAGACGTAGTTCTTGAGTGCACAGGTTTCTACACATCTAAAGACAAAGCTCAGGCTCATATCGATGCAGGTGCTAAGCACGTAGTTATTTCCGCTCCGGCTGGAAACGACCTTAAGACAATCGTTTACAACGTAAACCATCAGGGTCTTACAAACGAGGACAAGATCATCTCCGCAGCTTCCTGTACAACAAACTGCCTTGCACCAATGGCTAAGGCTCTTAACGATCTTGCACCGATCAAATCTGGTATCATGTGCACAATCCACGCTTACACAGGCGATCAGATGACACTTGACGGACCGCAGAGAAAAGGCGATCTGAGAAGATCCCGTGCAGCTGCAGTTAATATCGTTCCGAACAGCACAGGTGCTGCTAAAGCTATCGGACTTGTTATCCCAGAGCTTAACGGCAAACTTATCGGTTCTGCACAGCGTGTTCCTACCCCAACAGGTTCTACAACAATCCTTACAGCAGTAGTTGAAGGAAATGTTACAAAAGAGCAGATCAACGCAGCTATGAAAGCAGCTTCTAACGAGTCCTTCGGATACAACGAGGATGAGATCGTATCCAGCGATATCGTTGGTATGAGATTTGGTTCCCTCTTCGATGCTACTCAGACAATGGTACTTCCACTTGAGAATGGCACAACAGAGGTTCAGGTAGTTTCCTGGTATGACAACGAGAACTCCTACACAAGCCAGATGGTTCGTACAATCAAGCACTTCGGAAGCCTTCTGAACGCTTAATTTTCAGCGAACGAGTGTAGAAGAATAGACTCAGAAAGGGTCCGGTCTGAAGAGGACCGGGCCCTTTTTTTCCAAAAGATCAAACAAAAGAATATCTGAGGAAATGACTGTTGACAGAGCGGACAACAATACCGCTCGCCCTTATTGATCTGCTTCCGGCAGAAATAAAAGTTAAGGAGATATAGAAATGCTGAACAAAAAAAGTGTTGATGATATCAATGTAAAAGGACAGAGAGTACTTGTAAGATGTGACTTTAACGTTCCGCTTCAGGATGGAAAGATCACAGACGAGAATCGTCTTGTGGCTGCTCTTCCTACAATCAAGAAACTGATCGCAGACGGCGGAAAGGTTATCCTCTGCTCCCACCTCGGAAAACCGAAGGGAGAGCCGAAACCGGAGCTTTCTCTTGCACCTGTAGCTGTTCGTCTTTCTGAGCTTCTTGGACAGGAAGTGAAATTTGCAGCAGATCCTGAGGTAGTAGGACCAAACGCAAAAGCTGCTGTTGCTGAGATGAAAGATGGCGATGTAATTCTTCTTGAGAATACACGTTACCGTGCAGAAGAGACAAAGAACGAAGATAAGTTCAGCGAAGACCTTGCTTCTCTTTGCGATGTATTCGTAAACGATGCATTCGGAACTGCTCACAGAGCTCACTGCTCCAACGTAGGTGTTACCAAATATGTTAAGACAGCAGTTGTAGGATATCTGATGCAGAAAGAGATCGATTTCCTCGGAAACGCTGTAAATAATCCAGAGAGACCATTCGTTGCAATTCTTGGCGGTGCTAAGGTTTCCAGCAAGATCTCTGTAATCAACAACCTTCTTGATAAGGTAGATACACTGATCATCGGTGGTGGTATGTCCTATACATTCTCCAAAGCTATGGGCGGACACATCGGAACATCCCTCTGCGAGGATGATTACCTTCAGTATGCTCTCGACATGATGAAGAAAGCAGAGGAGAAGGGTGTGAAACTTCTTCTTCCTGTAGATAACAGAATCGGTGATGCCTTCTCCAACGACTGCAACATCCAGATCGTTAAACGTGGTGAAATTCCGGACGGATGGGAAGGAATGGACATCGGAACAGAGACAGAGAAGATTTTTGCAGATGCTGTTAAAGATGCTAAGACAGTTGTATGGAACGGACCGATGGGATGCTTCGAGATGCCGAACTTTGCACATGGTACAGAGGCAGTTGCAAAAGCTCTTGCTGAGACAGATGCAACAACGATCATCGGTGGCGGTGATTCCGCAGCAGCAGTAAATATCCTTGGATATGGCGACAAGATGACACACATCTCCACAGGTGGCGGTGCATCTCTTGAGTTCCTTGAAGGAAAAGAGCTTCCGGGTGTAGCTGCAGCTAACGATAAAGACTGATAAAAAAATAAAGTGTTCCATAAACACAAAAAAGGAGATAAAACAATGGCAAGAAAGAAAATTATTGCTGGAAACTGGAAAATGAATATGACACCAAGCGAGGCTGTAAAGCTGGTTGAGACTTTAAAACCGCTTGTTGTTAACGACGAAGTTGATGTAGTGTTCTGCGTACCGGCTATCGACATCATTCCTGTTGTTGAGGCAGCTAAAGGAACAAACATCCAGGTTGGCGCTGAGAACATGTACTTCGAGGAGAAAGGTGCTTACACAGGCGAGATCGCTCCGGCTATGCTCGTAGATGCAGGCGTTAAGTACGTAGTACTTGGACATTCCGAGAGAAGAGAGTACTTCGGTGAGACAAACGAAGACGTTAACAAAAAAATGCTCAAAGCTTTCGAGCATGGTATCACACCGATCATGTGCTGCGGCGAGACACTTACTCAGAGAGAGCAGGGCGTGACAATGGATTTCATCCGTCAGCAGGTTAAGGTTGGATTCCAGGGTGTTACAGCTGATCAGGCTAAGACAGCAGTTATCGCTTACGAGCCGATCTGGGCTATCGGAACAGGTAAGACAGCTACAACAGAGCAGGCTCAGGAGGTTTGCGCTGATATCCGTAAATGCATCGCTGAGATCTATGATGATGCTACAGCAGCAGAGATCCGTATTCAGTACGGCGGATCTGTAAACGCTGCAACAGCTCCTGACTTATTCGCTCAGGCTGACATCGACGGCGGTCTTGTAGGCGGCGCTTCCCTGAAACCAGATTTCGGAAAGATCGTAAACTACAAATAAGATCCACTTAAAAAGGGGCTTCGGCCCCTTTTTTTATATCTTCTTATAGAAAAAACCAGAAAAACTCTCCCTGACACGGATAGCACAGCCAACAAAAAGCTGCATCTGATCACAGTCAGAGAGAGTTTTTCTTATCTTCAGAGTAAGGATTGTTTTTCACTGAAGCTTTTTCTGTATGTTCGTTCCTTTCGTCAGGCTCGGGAACATGTTCCACAATGTCCTCGATCTCGCAGTGGAGAATGGAACACAGCCTGTCTATGGTATAAATTTCAACATTTTTATTTTTTCGAAGTCTGTCCAGAAGTGAACGGGTAATCTGGTAATGTTCATAAAGATCATACTGAGTGATCCCACGCTCCTTCATCGTGACCCAAAATCTGTCATATTTTATCATATATATATCCTGTCCGATTCATCCTTGAATTAATCTTATTATGAAGGTAAAATTGGAATCACAACAGTGTCCTTATATCGACACTACAGAAAGGAGAAGCAATGAGGAAGTTTTTTAAAATCTTAATTTCAGTGGTGATCACACTGTATTTTTCAGCTACCATGTTCTACTGCTTTGTGGCAGGAACACCGGATGGTGGAAAAGGGGCAGTGATCTATATGATGTCAGCAGCAGGCTTGTCGATACTGTTTCCGGCTTTTACCTGCGGCTGCATTCATTACATCCTTTATCTCAGAAAAAAAATGGATGAAAGGCGCAAATGATCAGGATTTATGGTATGATAACAATAAATATCTGGCAGGGTATGTCGTTTCAGAAAACGGTTATCTGATAACGGCAGAAACGCATCAGATGGCTGTACTGTGATGCAGCCGTTACGTATTATAATAGAAAGAAAGCCTGCAGCTGTGCGTAAGACGCTTATATGATCATTTGTGGAGGATTTTATGGGGAATATTCTGGATTATCTTGACTGGAGAGGAGATATTACCTTTGAGCAGTCACCCTTTAATGAAGTTGACAATCTGATACTGGCGTGTTTTTCCTATCTTGATCTGGATGAGATGGCAGAAGTAAAAAACGGAAATACTCTTTCTGTAGAAGAACTCTTTGCGGCTTTTTCCAGACGGGAAATAAAGAAGGATCTGAAAGCAGAAAGCGCATTTCTGCAGAATACACCGGTGCTCCTTGAAAAAATGGCCTGTGCGGAGAGATTCCGGAAATGTACAGTAGGAGGCTTTGTCAATGAAATCCTTTCCCGTCAGGCTCAGCAGTTTGCGGCAGTGACTATAGGACTGGATGATGGAACCACATATATTTCATTTCGTGGAACCGATGATACCATTGTGGGGTGGAAGGAGGATTTTAACTTAAGCAACGGAGTTGTTCCTTCGCACAGAAAAGCGTTGGAATATCTGGAAACGCATGGAACTTATATACAGTCCATGCTGCGGATCGGCGGTCATTCCAAAGGAGGAAATCTGGCTATGTATACAGCGATGCAGTGCAGTGACATCCTGCAGGAAAAGATTCTTTCTGTCTATGATAATGATGGTCCGGGTTTTCCGGAAGGATTTTTCAGTCCCGGAAGAGTGGAAAGGGTTTTGCCAAAAGTCACTCGTATCATTCCCGAGGCATCTGTGATCGGGATGCTGCTCAGCCACCAGAAAGATCCGCTGATCGTAGCCAGTACACAGAAGGGAATCCTGCAGCATGATGCTTTTACCTGGGAGGTAATGGGGCCATCCTTTATAGAGAAAGAAAGTTTGACAAGAAGAGCTGCGGCGTCAGACCGAAGTCTTCATAAATGGATCGACCATATGGATGAAAAGCAGAGAGAGCATCTCATCGGGGAACTCTTTTCTGTGCTGGAAGCAACCGGAGCAGATACCATTTCCCAAATCCAGGAAGGCGGTCTGAAAAGTCTGGCTGCCATGGTGCGCCAGCTGGATAAACTGGAACCACAGTCAAAAGCTATGGTGCAGGAGCTGATCACCGGACTTTTTGGCAGCTGGCTGGAATTGCTTCCTCTGCCGGAACTTGACAAAAAGCGTTTTCTGCCATAACATAGGAGTTACTCTGATAAAATTGGAAAAAACGGAAAGGGGACATCAGAAAATGAACGAAAAAGTCGTAAATGCGGCCCTTCTTGGTCTCGGAACAGTAGGGACCGGTGTATATAAAGTGATCAAAAGCCAGGAGCAGGAAATGACAGCTAAGCTTGGATGCCAGGTAAAGATCACAAAGATCCTGGTGCGTAACCTTGAGAAAGCATCCGGGAAGGTAGATGATCCTTCTGTTCTTACAACGGACTGGGCAGATATTGAGGGAGATCCTTCCATTGATATTGTGATCGAGCTGATCGGTGGAATCGAGCCGGCACGTACTTATATCCTTGCAGCACTGAAAGCCGGCAAGAACGTTGTAACTGCAAATAAGGATCTGATCGCAGTCCACGGAAAAGAGATCCTGGAAACTGCCAGGGCAGCACAGAAGGATTTTCTGTTTGAGGCAGCAGTTGCCGGAGGAATCCCGATCATCAGCCCGTTGAAGAACAGTCTTGAGGCCAACCATGTAACGGAAGTTATGGGAATCGTAAACGGAACTACGAACTTTATCCTTACCAAGATGTCCCAGGAAGGAATGGAATTTTCAGATGCACTTGCGCTTGCTACAGAGCTTGGATATGCAGAGGCGGATCCTACTGCAGATATCGAAGGAATTGATGCAGGAAGAAAGGTTGCCATCCTTGCATCAGTTGCCTTCAATTCCAGAGTTACCCTTGATAATGTTCATATAGAAGGAATCACAAAGATCACGGCAAAGGATATCCGTTACGCAAAAGAAATGGGCTGCGAGATCAAGCTTCTGGGTGTTGCACGCTGTCAGGAGGACGGCGTTGAGGCCTATGTCTGCCCGATGCTGATCCCGGCAGAGCATCCCCTTGCATCCGTCAATGATTCTTATAATGCAGTTTTTGTACACGGAGATGCAGTAGGAGATACCATGTTCTATGGACGTGGAGCAGGTGAGCTTCCTACAGCAAGTGCGGTCGCCGGTGATGTATTTGAGGTAGTTCGTAATATGAAGGCAGATTGCTGCGGAAGAGTAGGCTGCACCTGCTATAAGACACTTCCGGTAAAAGATATGGCAGATACCCATAACCGCTATTTCCTCCGCCTGCAGGTAGAGGACCGCTGCGGTGTGCTGGCTGAGATCCTGGAGCATTTTGCAAAATATCAGGCAAGCGTGGCACAGATCATGCAGAAAGAAAGCAAGAGACCGGATACTGCAGAGGTTGTTGTGATCACTAAACTTGTAAGTGAGGGCGCTTTCTTTAAGGTCAAGGAAGAGCTGGAAAATAGCGCATCTGTAAGAAAGATTTCTTCTATGATCCGTGTATACCAGAAATAATATCTTTCGCGTAAATTTACAGATCAGCCGCATTAGTTGTCAGGAAATTGGAAACAGACAAATTTTTGTCAAAGAAAACGTTGCAAAATTTCTGGATTTTGGTACTATATAAAATGGAAAACAAAAGAATCCTGAATGGTACAGAGGGTTTCAGAATCATTGAAGAGCTGTGCCGGACAGATTTTCGATCAAAGATAAGAAGGGGAAAATTATGAGCAAAAAACCAACAGTTTTAATGATCCTTGATGGATACGGACTCAATGACAGACATGACGGAAATGCTGTATATGAGGCAAAAACACCGGTTATGGACGGACTCATGAAAGATTATCCGTTTGTAAAAGGCAATGCCAGCGGTCTTGCGGTAGGTCTTCCGGACGGACAGATGGGTAACTCCGAGGTTGGTCATATGAACATGGGCGCAGGCCGTATCGTATACCAGGAGCTTACAAGAATCACAAAAGAGATCCAGGACGGCGATTTCTTCAAGAATGAGGCACTTCTTGCTGCTATGAAGAACGCAAAAGACAATGATTCCGCGATCCATTTTATGGGACTTCTTTCTGACGGTGGCGTACACAGCCACAATACACATCTCTATGGACTTCTTGAGATGGCAAAGAGAGAGGGACTTAAGAAAGTTTACGTACACTGCTTCCTGGATGGACGTGACACACCGCCTGCATCCGGTAAAGAGTTTGTAGAGCAGCTGGAAGCCAAAATGAAAGAGATCGGCGTTGGTGAGATCGGTGTGATCTCCGGACGTTATTATGCAATGGATCGTGATAACCGCTGGGATCGTGTTGAGCTTGCATATAAAGCTCTTACACAGGGCGAAGGCGTAAAGGGAACAGATGCTGCAGCAGCAGTTCAGGCTTCCTATGATGCTGACAAGACAGATGAATTTGTGCTTCCGACTGTTATCGAGAAAGACGGCAAACCGGTTGCAACTATTTCCGATAAGGATTCCGTTGTATTCTTCAACTTCCGTCCGGACCGTGCAAGAGAGATCACAAGAGCTTTCTGTGATGACGATTTTAAGGGCTTTGAGAGAGCAAAGAGACTGGATACCACATTCGTATGCTTCACAGAGTATGATGATACCATCCAGAATAAGCTGGTAGCATTCCACAAGGTTCTTCTTCACAATACCTTCGGTGAGTACCTTGCAGCTCACGATATGACACAGGCACGTATCGCCGAGACAGAGAAATATGCACATGTTACATTCTTCTTCAACGGTGGTGTTGAGGAGCCAAACAAAGGAGAGGACAGAATCCTTGTAAAATCCCCGAAGGTTCCGACCTACGATATGCAGCCGGAGATGAGCGCACCGGAGGTTTGTGAAAAGCTTGTAGAGGCGATCAAGTCTGACAAGTATGATGTGATCATCATCAACTTTGCTAACCCGGATATGGTTGGCCATACAGGTGTTGAGGCAGCTGCGATCAAGGCTGTTGAGACTGTTGATGCGTGTGTCGGTAAGGCTGTAGAGGCGATCAAAGAGGTTGACGGACAGCTCTTTATCTGCGCTGACCATGGTAACGCAGAGCAGCTTGTAAATTATGAAACAGGTGAGCCATGGACAGCTCATACAACTAACCCGGTACCGTTTATCCTTGTAAACGCAGATCCGAAATACACACTTCGTGAGAACGGATGTCTTGCAGATATCGTTCCGACTCTGATCCAGCTTATGGGTATGGAGCAGCCGAAGGAAATGACAGGAGAGTCTCTTCTTGTTGAGAAATAAATAAGTTTCACGGAATCCCGGCAGATTTTTACGGATCTGCCGGGTTTTTTTATCCGATCGTTCCTGCTTCCACACATGAAAAAAATTTTCAAAATCATCTTGTAAAATCATTCCATTTCAACTATAATCCCTCTGATACATAAAAACAGGTAACTTTTGATTAACTGTAAAGTTACAGAAAGAATAATAAAAAGAATAACAAAAAGCAGCACAAAGTTTATGAACGATCAAATTAAATGGGGGGAAGGAAGATTTCATGAAAACAGACATGACGCAGGGAAAACCGGTAAAAGTGCTCCTGGGATTTACGATCCCGGTATTTATCGGTAATGTATTTCAGCAGTTCTACAATATGGTAGATGCGGTGGTTGTAGGAAAATTTGTAGGAACAAAGGCACTGGCGGCAGTTGGCTCAACAGGAACTATCATCTTTTTGATCATAGGCTTTCTTCTGGGACTTACTGCCGGTTTTACCGTACTGACTGCACAGAAGTACGGTGCGGGAAAAATGGATGAGATGCGTCAGACCGTGGGAAATGCACTGATCCTGACAGCGCTGATCTCGGCAGTGATGACAGCAGTCAGCATGACAGGTATGCATGCACTTCTGAAATTTATGCACACGCCGGATGATATTTTCAAGGATGCATATGCTTACGTTATGATCATCTGCGGAGGGATTTTTGCCCAGGCATTATATAATATCCTGGCCAGTATTCTTCGTGCACTGGGAAACAGTAAGGTACCACTGTATTTTCTGATCTTGTCTGCAATGCTGAATATTGTGCTTGACCTTGTATTTATCATCGTGTTTAAACTGGGAGCACCTGGAGCAGCCTGGGCTACCATTATTTCTCAGGGAGTTTCAGGAGTCTTATGTCTGGTATATATCTGGAAGTTTGTGCCGGAGCTCCGTATGAAAAAAGAAGACTGGTATTTCAGACGTAACCTCGCAGCCAAGCAGATCGGTGTGGGAAT
This sequence comes from Ruminococcus sp. AF17-12, assembly GCF_003479245.1. NCBI lineage: Bacteria > Bacillati > Bacillota > Clostridia > Eubacteriales > Oscillospiraceae > Ruminococcus > Ruminococcus sp. AF17-12. The sequence goes on along the minus strand of NZ_QUGY01000007.1, from coordinate 62,730 downwards.
CCCAATGGGACTGCAGTATTCTATCACGGCGATCGGAACCATGATGGTACAGTCCGCCTTAAATATGCTTGGCTCCTATGCGGTGGCGGCGTTTACAGCAGGAAGTAAGATCGAGCAGATCTTCACCCAGGCATTTGTGGCACAGGGAACTGCCAGCGCTACCTACAATGCACAGAATATCGGAGCCGGAAAGCTTGAGAGAGTGCGGGAAGGTTTTCGAGCTTCGCATTTTATAGGAATTGTATATTCTGTTGTTGTTGGTGGTTTTCTGTTCTTTGCGGGAAAATATTTCGCATATCTGTTTATCTCAGACAACATTGGAGAAGTACTTCCTATGGTAGCAATCTATGTAAAATGTGTGGCATTGTTTTTTATTCCTCTGTATTTTGTCAATGTGCTGCGAAACGGGATCCAGGGAATGGGCTATGGTCTTCTTCCTATGATGGCCGGTGTGGCTGAGCTTGCAGGAAGAGGGATCACCGCTACCATTGCGGCCGGAAAAAGCAGCTATATCGGTACCTGTCTTGCAAGTCCGGTGGCCTGGATCTTTGCGACGGTGCTCCTTTGGGTAATGTACTTCTATGTTATGAAAGATATGGCGCGGAAGCTGTACGGTACAAATAAGTTATAAAAAAAACATGAAATGAGATGCAATTTCTGGAAAGTATGATATAATGAAAAGGCTGGTGAGTAAGACCAGAAAGTATCAATGGAAAGGTGCCTTTTTGAAGGCACATGAACATAGAGGTGGATAAATATGAGCAACGATGAAAAGAGGGATATCGAGGACAGGATCAATGATGCCATGGCAAAGATCGTCAGTGATACTGTAGGAGAGCCTCATCCTGAAAATAAAAAAGACAGATCAGCTGCTCACAAGTCGGCAAGACCTTCGAAATCAGCAAGGCCAAGGAAAATCACCTACGTACCTATCGATGAATCTGAATTTGAACCTATCGTTATACCCGAAAAGAAAAAGCATAAGGCACTGAAGGTGACCGGAATGATCGCTGCCATGGTTTTTGTAGTGGTGGGCTGTGCATATGCAGGATTATCCTATTATTACACCAGTCATTTCTTTGAGGGCACAACGATCAACGGGATTGACAGCTCCAACAGGACTGCATATGAGGTGGAGCAGGAAATCGCAAAAAAAATGGAAGGCTATTCCATCCAGGTAAAGGCCAGAAATCAGGATACGCAGACCATAGAGGGAGCGGATATTGATTATCGTTATATATCCAGTGGTGAAGTTCTGAAGCTTCTGAAAGAGCAGAAGCCCTACGAATGGGTGAAAGGATTTTTTGAAAAGACGACTTACACGGCCAGTGAGCAGACTGCTTTTGACAAGTTAAAGCTGGAGACAGAAGTGAAAGGACTGAATTGTGCCCGGAAAGAGAATCAGGTAGCACCGGAGAACGCGTACGTAAGCTTTAATGATTCCGAATTTACGATCGTGCCGGATACAGAGGGAAGTCAGCTGAAGGTAAAAGAAGCCTATCAGATGATCAGTGATGCTATCAGCAGCGATGAAGGTGAAGTAGATCTTGGCAGTAACCCGGATGCTTATGTGAAGGCAGATGTGACCAGTGACAATGCAGATCTGCAGGCAACGGTGGATGCATATAATAACTTTGCGAGGGCAAGCATCACCTACACATTTGGAGATGAGACAGTAACACTTGATGGAAGCACCATCAAAAACTGGCTGCAGTTTGGCGAAAAGGGGCAGCTGATCCAGGATGATGCATCCTTCAAACAGCATATCGTGGATTATGTGGCACAGCTTGCTGCGGATCATGATACAGTAGGTACAGAGCGTCAGTTCCAGACAACAAGCGGAAGAACTGTTTCGGTTTCCGGTTCTGCATATGGCTGGAAAATCGATCAGGACGGAGAGGTGGCACAGCTTACCCAGGAGATCCAGTCCGGGGCTCAGACGACCAGAGAGCCGGTTTATTCCATGAGAGCCAATTCTTATGGTGTGAATGATCTGGGAAATACCTACATTGAAGTGGACCTTACAGAACAGTATATGTGGTATTATCAGGATGGAAATGTGATCTTTGAATCAGATATCGTATCCGGACTTGCAAGTGATCCGGAGAGAAAAACACCTCCTGGAATCTTCACCTTGTACTATAAGAAGAGCCCGGATGTGCTCCGTGGCACCAAGAAAGCAGACGGAACCTATTCCTATGAACAGCCGGTAACCTACTGGATGCCGTTTAACGGAGGCATTGGATTCCATGATGCAGACTGGCAGCCGTATTTTGGAGGCGACCGGTATCTGACCGGAGGTTCCCACGGCTGTATCAATATGCCACCGGATAAAGCGGGAGAGCTTTACAACATTATCCAGTATAATGTACCGATCGTCTGTTTCTATTGATCGGATCTGTAATCAAAAAACAAACAGGAGCCAGCCGGTGATCCGGTGTGTGGCTCCTGTTCTTTAGCAGGAGGAAAATATTATGTTTGATCAGTCATTCAGCTTTATACTTACAATCGCAGCACTGGTAGTAGGCTTTATGCTTTTTACCGGACACGGTTCCATTTTTATGAAAGGCGGAAACACACAGGCCAGAAACCAGAAGTATGATGAGAAAAAAATGGAAAAGGCTTCAGGAATCTGTCTGATACTTATCGGAGTGGCTACAGGAGTTGACGCATTCACCACAAGTGTAGCAGCAAAGATCGCCTATGTAGTAATTCTGTTTGTGATACTTGTGGTATTTCTGTTTGTACTCAGAACAAAATGTATCAAAAAATGATCAAAAATATCAGAACTCCCCGTGAAACGGTAACCTGTCTGATCAGGCTCCGGTATTTGCGGGGAGTTTTTCTGTCTGTATTTATTTTAATTTCGTTCGGCTGGTCTGTCGGAATGTCAGAGTAAAGATGATTCCCTTTACGATGGAAGTAAGGGAAAGTGCCCACCAGATACCATTAAGTCCCATTCCTGCATGAGTCAGCAGCATGGCAAGCGGGATTCTGGCCCCTGTCAGGATAATACTGATGATACTGCAGAGCTTGGTCATACCAAGGCCGGACAGTGCACCGATGGTCATCAGCTCAATGGCCATGAAAGCCTCACAGAAGCCGATGATGATCAGGTAATTTACAGAAATCCCAAGGGATTCCGGATCATGGAAAAATAAACCGGAGATCGGGCGTGGGAGCAGCACAAAGGCTGCAGTTATGATAAGGCCCCAGATTGTCAGGATACCAAAGGAAATACGGTAGCCATGGCGGATGCGGTCGTATTTTTTTGCACCGAAATTCTGTGCGGTAAAAGCATTTAAGGCAGAGGCAAAGCCGTCCGCGGTGTTCCAGGAAACGGATTCGATCTGTCCGCCCACACGCTGGACAGCAATGGCAGCAGCACCGAAGGCGGAAACCATTCTGGTCAGTACCATGGAGATCATACAGTAGATCATGCTCTGGATAGCGGTTGGAAAACCAATGCGGAAGATATTTTTATAAAATTTTCCCGGAAAACGTGAAAAAAGATGAAGTTCACGAAGTACATTTGGTTCCAGCCCGGAAGTAAAGATCCGGAAAAACAGCACTGCAAAAACCAGGAACTGTGCAGTTACTGTGGCAATGGCAGCACCTACCGTTTCAAGCCGTGGAAAAGGTCCAATGCCAAGGATCAGGAGCGGATCCAGGAACATATTTCCCACAAGTCCAAGAAAATTGGCCATCAGCGGAGACCTGGAGTCTCCCTGGGCTGTAAAAAGTCCGGTGAGAGTCAGGTTCAGGAAGGAAAAAATGATCAGTCCGCAGGTGATCAGCATATAAGATCTGGCAGAAGAATATGCTTCCGGGTCTGTCAGATTAAAAAATCCGATCAGAGGATCAAGAAATATAATACTTGCTGCAGCAAATAAAAGACCGAACAGAATGGTCATCTGCAGGGCACTGGCCGCGTAGGAACGTGCCTCTTTATAATCCTTCCGGCCGCAGGACTGTGCTGTGTTTACCTGTCCGCCCATTCGCGGAAGGGCTACCAGTCCCTGGGAAAGCCACACATACATGCCGCCCACACCGACACCGGCAACTGCCTTGGAGCCCAGAAGTCCGATCCAGGCCATATCTGTGATATTATAGGCAGTTCCAAGAAGGGAAGATGCCATGATTGGCAGAGCAAGCTCTGAAAGCGTTTTCAAGATCGGACCGGAAGTAAGGTCTATGGATTTTGATCTTTTCATACTCATCTGCATATCTCCGTAAGGTCAAAAGGCCTGGTGATCCGGTAATCCGGTTTATCCACCTGCCCGAAACCGTATTCGGCAAAGATAAAAGGAACTCCTGCTTTCCGGCAGGCATTAAAGTCTCCTAAGGTATCACCGATATAAACCGGATCGGATAGATTATTGTCCTCGCGGATCTTCATGATATTTTCCGCTTTGGCCATGCCGGTGTCACCGGGACAGAGATGGCCCTTGAAATAGTGTCCGAAGCCTGTGGATTTCAGGAACACTTCAATATATCCGGCCTGGCAGTTACTGACGATAAAAAGAGGAAAACGGCTGGAAAGAATCTTCAGTGTTTCCTCAAGATCCGGATACAGCGGAGCACATTTGCGAAGCAGTGCCTCGTGCTCTGCCTGGCAGCAGCCGTCGATGATACGAAGCTGTTCTGCTTCCGGAAGCTCAGGGAAAAGAGCCCTTGCGATATCCGGCAGCAGCTGGCCAAAAAGCCCCATCAGTCGTTTGGCGCTTACATCGGTATCCATGTGCTCCGTATGGATAAGGTAATCGCTCCAGGCCTCAGCTACGATCCCAGTGGAATCCCAGAGCGTACCGTCAACATCAAAAATAATACTGTCCATCAGAAAAACCTCCCCAAAAACTATGATATGTAAAAAATGCAACCCTTTGTACCGGACATAGTACAAAAACAAGTTACTGTTCATTCCATTCTCAGTAACATCAAAACAATTCTATATGAGAAAAGAAAAAAAAGCAACTGCGCTTTTGAAGATTTTATGTTATAGTAAAGGTTACGAGGGAAAAACTATGAATTATAAGAATACGATCAGAGGTATATTCAAAGACAGACCTAACCGTTTTATCGCTCATGTGCAGATCGGGGATCAGTTGGAAACGGTCCATGTGAAGAATACAGGCAGATGCCGGGAGCTTCTTGTTCCGGAAGCAGAAGTGATCCTGGAAAAGAGTGATAATCCTGCCAGGAAAACGAAATACGATCTGATCAGTGTGAACAAGGAGGGCCGCTGGATCAATATGGATTCCCAGGCCCCAAATAAAGCAGCAGAAGAGTGGGTGGCAGCCGGAAATCTTTTTCCGGAGAAAGTGACTGTCAGGAGAGAAAAGACGTATGGAAACTCCCGTTTTGACCTGTATGTGGAATCCGGGAAGCGAAAGGCTTTTATCGAGGTAAAAGGCGTTACCCTGGAAGAAAATAATATCGTGCGCTTTCCGGACGCACCTACAGAACGGGGGATCAAGCATCTCTGTGAGCTTATGCATGCAGCAGCTGACGGCTATGAGGCGTATCTTCTTCTGGTGATCCAGATGAAGGATGTAAGATATTTTGAACCAAACTGGGAGACACATCCGGAATTCGGAGAAACACTTAAGGCGGCAGCAGATGCCGGTGTCCACATCCTGGCCTATGACTGTGCCATCACGGAAGATTCCATAAAGATCTGTGATCCGATACCGGTAAGATTATAGAAAGGAAACGATATGCCTGAAAACATTGCAGAACCCCTTCTGAAATGGTACGATAAAAACAAAAGGATCCTGCCCTGGAGAGATAAAGACAATGCCTATTATACCTGGGTATCTGAGATCATGCTCCAGCAGACCCGAGTGGAAGCTGTGAAACCTTATTTTCAGCGCTTTATCCGGGAACTTCCGGATGTAGCAGCCCTTGCGGCGGCGCCGGAAGAGAAGATCATCAAGCTGTGGGAAGGCCTTGGCTATTACAGCCGTGTACGCAACATGCAGAAAGCGGCTGTTCATGTCATGGAAGAATATGGAGGCAGGATCCCTGAGGATTTTGAGACACTTCTCTCGTTAAAAGGAATAGGAAGATATACGGCAGGTGCCATTGCGTCCATTGCCTACGGAAAGAAAGTCCCTGCAGTAGATGGAAATGTGCTGCGGGTATACGCAAGACTCACCGAAAACCGTGGAGATATCATGAAACAGTCTGTACGGAAATCGGTGGAAAATGACCTTACAGAGCAGATGTCAGAGGACAGACCCGGGGATTTCAACCAGGCTATGATGGAGCTGGGAGCTGTAGTCTGTGTTCCAAACGGAAAAGCAAAGTGCGAAGAATGTCCGCTGGGGCATTTCTGCCTTGCCAGAAAGCATGGCACTGTAGAAGAACTTCCCGTAAAAGCACCAAAAAAATCCCGAACGACAGAACAGAGAACAGTCCTTGTGATCCAGGACGGAGCAGGCACAGCAATCCGTAAACGTCCGGATACAGGACTTCTGGCAGGCCTTTATGAGCTTCCAAATGTGGAAGGCCATCTGACGGAGAATGCAGCACTTGCCCGGGTAAAAGCCATGGGGCTGGAACCACTGCGGATCGAAGCACTGCCAGATGCGAAGCACATTTTTTCCCATATTGAATGGAGGATGTGTGCTTATCGCATCGCTGTATCCTCTCTGGAAGAAGCACCGCAAAGGGAGTTTCTGTTTGTGGATAAGAGTGAATCCGATAAAAAATATGCAATACCATCTGCGTTTCGCGCATACACCAGATATATGAAGGAGGAAAACACATGAAACTTTTGAGCGTAGCAATACCATGCTATAATTCAGAGGCTTATATGTCAAAATGCATCAATTCCCTGCTGATCGCAGGAGAGGAAGTGGAGATCATCATTGTAGATGATGGCTCCAGTGACCGTACTGCCGAGATCGCAGACGATTATGCCGAGAAATATCCAACTATTGTAAAAGTCATACATCAGGAAAATGGCGGCCATGGACAGGCAGTCAACACAGGAATCAAAAACGCAACAGGACTTTATTTCAAGGTTGTGGACAGTGATGACTGGGTAAATCAGGACGCCTATTATGAGGTCCTGAAAACACTTTATGAACTGACACGTGGGGCTGAGACTGTGGATCTTCTCATCAGTAATTTCGTTTATGAGAAGCAGGGAGCTACCCGCAAAAAGGTCATGCAGTACAGACACTGTTTTCCGACAAACCAGATTTTCGGATGGGATGAGGTACGCCACATGAAAAAAGGCCAGTATCTCCTTATGCATTCCATGATATACCGTACAAAACTTCTCCATGACTGTGGAATGGAGCTTCCGAAGCATACGTTCTACGTAGATAACCTGTTTGCGTTTGAGCCGCTTCCCTATGTGAAAAATCTCTATTATCTGGATGTGAATTTCTATCGGTATTTTATTGGAAGAGATGATCAGTCTGTCAATGAGAAAGTGATGATCAAGCGTATCGATCAGCAGATCCGTGTAAACAAACTGATGGTGGACGCTTATCTGAAGGCTAATGTGAGCAACCGCAGACTTCGTGCTTATATGTTCAGCTATCTGGATATCATCACAACCGTTTCTTCGATCATGCTGGTAAGAGCTGCAACGCAGGAATGCCTGGATAAAAAACAGGAGCTGCAGGATTACATCAAGGACCAGAATATGGGACTGTATCGGAAGCTTCGGAGAAGTCTCTTCGGAAGAGTGTCCAATCTTCCCGGAAGAGGTGGAAGAAAGATGTTTGTGGCAGCATATAAGATCTGTCAGAAGTTTTATGGATTTAATTAAAAAAAGCCCCCAACGGGGCTTTTTTTATAAATTCTGTTCCGGCTTCTTCTTACGCATACGGGATAGGGAGCGCTGTTCCTCGTAGTCATCCACTCTCTGTGGATAGAACAGGAGATGGCCGAACAGTGCCAGTGTGGTACCAAGGCATACATCGATCACAGAATGCTGCTTGATAAACATGGTGGACAGGATGATCAGAACTGAAAGGATCAGAGCTCCTCGCCGGAGCCATTTCCTGTCTTTTAGTGCCTGGCAGTGATGAATGGCAAAATAAACAGCCAGGGAATTAAATACATGGATACTTGGCAGGATATTGGTGGGAGTATCTGTCCGATAGATCTCAGCCACCAGTCGTGTAAAGATGTTGCTTCTGGGGAATACTGCAGGACGGAGATGCTGAACGTTCGGATAGATGTAGGAAACAACAAGGAAAACCGTCATTCCCATCATCAGGTTGAAGATCAGCTGGAAATATTCCTTTTTATTCTTATTGTGAAACAGGAAATACACAACCGTCATTATCACATATGGAAACCACAAAAGGTACGGAATAATAAAAATCTCGCAGAACGGGATCATATCATCAAAAACAGTATGTACAACATGGTAGGCTCGTACAGGCCGGTGCTCCAGATATCCAAACAGGATAAGATAGGCAACGAAATAGATCGCTATGATAAAACCGTGCCTGTATTTTTTTATCTTACTCAACATTTTGCCGCTCCTTTTCTTGAGGTATGGCTGATGTCAGCCTTAAGCTTCTTTTTTGTTAAGTATCTACCTGCTACTATAACACAGGCATTATGATTTTTAAAGGTTTCTTTTCAATGGTCACAGAAAATTCACGCTGGATTCCGCCGGATTCTCCGTCTTTATGCACAGGAAGGGAATGGGCACTTGTAATATGTACGTTCCTGCACTGTAAAATATGTACACCGCGAATGCGGGTATGTTTTCCCCAGAGAGCGCTCGGCAGGCAGAACAGCATTTTCAGCTTGGAGATTCCTTCAATAACGATCACATCCAGTAAACCATCCTCCGGACTGGCGTTCGGACAGAATTTAAAGCCTCCGCCTTCATATTTCTGGTTCATTACAGCCGCAAACCAGGTCCTGCTGAAGGTTTGTGGCTTGTTCCCGTCAAGCGTTAACGTGATCGGGGACGGGGTGAGGAAAAGAAATTGTTTCAGTGCCACCATAAGGTAAATGAGTTTACCCATATGGAGACGGTTGAGAAATTTTTTGCCAGGTGTGATCAGAACTTCCTGACAGATTGCTGCATCGTAGCCTATTCCTGCACTGATGCCGAAACGGTAGGAATGGCTGCCAAGATGTAGTACAGGAACATCCATGGAAATGGTCCGTCTGTTTTCAAGGATAGAGCGAAGCGCTTCAAAAGGATCAAAGGGCAGGCCCATACTGCGGCAGAAATCGTTGCCGGACCCGACCGGAATAAATCCAAAAACAACCGAAGACAGATCAATGATCCCGGTAAGTACTTCGTAAATAGTGCCGTCACCACCTACAGTTACCAGAGTTACCGGATCCTCCGGTGTTCCGGCGGCACTGATCCTCTGTGCCAGTACTGTGGCGTGTCCCACATATTCTGTGAGAAAATACTGATATGAGATCCCCTGACTTTCCATGATGCTGCGAAGCCGGTTCCAGACATTACGCCCCTCACCGGATCTTGAATTGGGATTCACAATAAAAGAATACATAATAAAAAACCTCCAAACAACTCTCTGCTTTATCATAACATTGACGTTTGGCTTTTACAAATTAAAATTTCTTAAGGATTTCTATATTTTACATAAACTTAACCTTTTTTCTATGCTGGATTTTACGAATGCACCTTATACTTGCACGTATCAGATGAAAAATGAAGCTGGAGGAAAATTATGATATATCTTGTGGAAGATGATGAAAGTATCCGTGAACTTGTTGTATATACATTAAACAGTCAGGGACTGGAGGCACAGGGTTTTGAAAGGCCGTCACTTTTCTGGAAAGCGCTGGAAAAAGAACTGCCTTCACTGGTGCTTCTGGACATTATGCTTCCGGAGGAAGACGGACTGTCTATTTTAAAAAAAATCCGTATCCGTCCGGATGTACGGAAACTTCCGGTGATCATGCTTACTGCAAAAGGAAGCGAGTTTGATACCGTGGTAGGTCTGGACAGCGGTGCAGATGATTATATTCCGAAGCCATTTCGTATGATGGAGCTGATCTCCAGGGTACGTGCCCTTCTTCGGAGATCAGAGGACAATGGCGCAGAGGAGTATCGTATGGAAAATCTTTATGTATGTCCGGGAAGACATGAGGTAACTGTTGATCAGGAGCCTGTGAATCTGACACTGAAAGAATACGAGATGCTTTGTCTCCTTCTGAAAAACAGTGGTACGGTTCTTTCCAGAACACAGCTTTTAAATCAGATCTGGGGATATGAATTCGACGGAGAAAGCAGAACCGTAGATGTACATATCCGTACCCTTCGCCAGAAGCTTGGCCCGGCAGGAGATCTGGTGGAAACAGTTCGTGGAGTGGGCTATAAGATCAGCGGAAAATGTGCATGAACAGCTGCTGAGAATAATATGAAATTAAAGAGCATTTCGACGGAAAAAGGCTTCGGCCCTTTTCTGGACGAAGTGCTTTTTTCATGCTATAATAGTTGAACCCCGGAGCTCTGAAAAACAGGCTCCAAAGAGTAAGAGGTGAAAGAAAAAAATATGAAATCATTAGTAATTGCGGAGAAGCCATCAGTTGCCAGAGACATTGCCAGAGTCCTCCACTGCAGTCAGAAGGGGAACGGAACCCTGGAAGGAAAAGACTATGTAGTGACCTGGGCCCTGGGACATCTGGTAACACTGGCAGATCCGGAAGAATACGATAAAAAATATACCAAATGGGAGCTTTCCACGCTCCCCATGATGCCGGAGAAAATGAAACTGGTGGTGATACGCCAGACCTCCAAGCAGTACAATGCGGTGAAAACCCAGCTTTACAGGAAGGATATCGGAGAGATCATCATTGCCACAGATGCCGGACGTGAGGGAGAACTGGTAGCAAGGTGGATCCTTGCAAAGGCAGACTGCCATAAACCTATTAAGCGTCTGTGGATCTCATCAGTAACGGACAAAGCGATCCGCGACGGCTTTGCCCACCTTAAAAACGGCCATGATTATGATGATCTTTACCGTGCGGCACAGGCCAGGGCGGAGGCGGACTGGCTGGTGGGAATGAACGGGACCAGAGCACTGACCTGTAAATATAATGCCCAGCTTTCCTGCGGACGTGTGCAGACTCCCACCCTTGCCATGATCGCAAGAAGAGAGCAGGAGATCAGGGAATTTAAGCCGGAGGATTATTACGGGATCACTCTGCAGGCAGGAAATGTACGCTGGACCTGGCGTGATGGAAAAAGCGGAAGCCTTCGTACCTTTAATAAGGAGCGTGCCCAGGAGATCCAGACAAAGGCAGGAAAAAGCAGCCTTACCATAACAAAGGTTTCCAGAAAGCCGAAGAAGACCTATGCACCGGGGCTTTATGACCTGACCACTCTTCAGAGAGAAGCTAATCAGAAATACGGCTTTTCTGCAAAGGAAACTCTGAATATCATGCAGAGGCTCTATGAGAATCACAAAGTCCTTACCTACCCAAGAACGGATTCCAGATATATAGGAAAAGATGTAGTTCCTACCATTAAAGAACGTCTTCAGGCTTGTGGAACCGGCCCTTATCGGAAACTTGCCGGTGCGCTGGCCAATAAACCGATCCAGACCAGTGCAGGCTTTGTGGATGACAAAAAAGTCAGTGACCATCATGCCATCATTCCTACAGAACAGTTTGTACAGCTGGATCATATGACCAATGAGGAACGGAAGATTTACGATATGGTAGTACGCCGTTTTCTGAGTGTGTTGTATCCGCCGGCTGTATATGAGCAGGTAAACATGGAAGGAACTGCAGCAGGAGAAACTTTCGCTGCAAGCGGACGTATTGTAAAAAGTGCAGGGTGGAGAGAAGTTTATGAAGGCGGCTGGCAGGATGATGAAGAAGAGGAATCCGGTGATAAGCTGAAAGACCAGAAGCTTCCGGAGCTTACGGAAGGTCAGATACTTACTGTGGAAGGCGCTGCTCTTACAGCAGGCAAAACAAAACCTCCTGCAAGATTTACAGAGGCCACGCTGCTGGGAGCCATGGAGAATCCGATCCACTTTATGGAAAGCCATGATAAAAAAGCAGTGAAAACACTGGGCGAAACCGGAGGTCTTGGAACGGTGGCCACAAGAGCCGATATTATTGAAAAGCTTTTCAACAGCTTTATGATGGAAAAAAGAGGCAATGAGATCTACATTACCTCCAAGGCGAAACAGCTTCTGGAGCTGGTTCCGGAAGAACTGAAAAAGCCGGAGCTTACCGCAGACTGGGAGATGAAGCTCAGTGATATTGCAAACGGAAAGCTCCGTCAGGATAAGTTTCTCACAGGAATCCGTGAATATGCTTGCGAGATCGTAAATGAGATCAAAAGCGGACAGGGAACCTTCCGCCACGACAATATGACAAACAAGAAATGCCCTAACTGCGGCAAACATCTCCTGGCAGTCAATGGAAAGAATGCAAAAATGCTGGTGTGCGAGGATCGGGAATGCGGATACAGAGAGACAGTATCCAGAGCCACCAATGCGCGCTGTCCGAAATGCCATAAGCGTATGGAGATGCTTCTGAAGGGAAAAGAAGAGACCTTTGTATGTCAGTGTGGCTATAAAGAAAAGCTTTCATCCTTCCAGGCAAGACGAGCCAAAGAGGGTGCAGGAGTAAATAAGCGTGATGTGCAGCGTTACCTTAAGAAACAGCAGAAAGAGGCCAATGAGCCGATGAACAATGCATTTGCACAGGCTTTGTCAGGAATTAAACTGGATTAAATAAATTGTCTGTCCAAATATCCGGGGTTCGGATGAGAGGAAGATCGGATGCAGATACGTCGGTCGGAGAAATGTGTCTGGCAGAACAGGACAGCAGAAAGAGAGGAAAACGATATGGGATTACAGGATGATAGAATGTCAGGAAATATTCAGGATATCGCAAGACTGATCACAAGACTTCTTCTTAAGGGAGATATGCCGCAGTATACCCTTCCCGCAGCAGAGGCAGATTATACAGAGGCAGACCGGCTTTTTAAGAAGGTTATCGGACTTGCTGATGAGGGTGACATCAACGGAGCGGAAAATGAGCTGCTTATGAATATGGAGGACGATGATCCGGATTATCTGGAGCTTGCCCTTACCTTTTATCTGTATCTCAATGATATGGATGTAGATTACCTGGATGATCACGATTATTCCAGGGAGGAGATCCTGGACGGGTTGAAAAGCCTGGCTGAGGACTGGGGAGTCACAGGACTGGAGGCACTTGTCTGATGCGGCGGGAGGTTACCCTGGAGGAAATTTCCGACGGCCGTTTATATGAGGCAAATGACATGGTAAAGGCAGACTGTCAGGACTGTAAGGGCTGTTTTGACTGCTGTACGGGAATGGGAGATTCTGTTGTACTGGATCCGCTGGATGTATGGCGGTTAAGCCAGGGACTTCATTTAAGTGTGGACCAGCTTCTTGCCGGAAAAATAGAGCTTGGCGTCACAGACGGAAATATCCTGCCGCATCTTAGGATGACAGGGGCAGAGGAACGATGCGTATTTCTGAATGGCAGCGGAAGATGCTCCATCCACAGCTTTCGTCCGGGCTTCTGCCGTTTGTTCCCACTGGGAAGATACTATGAGGACGGTGGTTTTAAATACATCCTTCAGATCCACGAGTGCAAAAAGACCAGCCGCAGTAAGATCAAGGTCCGGAAATGGGTAGATACTCCGGATTTTCGAAATTACGAAAAATTTGTCTGTGACTGGCATTATTTTCTTCTGGATGTCCAGGCGGTTCTCTATGAGAGCGAGGACAGTGATCTGATTCGAAATCTGAACATGTATGTGGTGAACCAGTTTTACAGGAAGCCTTATGATGAGAAGCGGGATTTTTATGAGCAGTTTTATGAGAGACTTGCGGATGGAAAAGAGCTCCTGAGTCTTGGGGTGTGAAACAGACCAGGCAGCGAGTTAGCTGAGCTTACCTGCCTGAAAGTCTCTCATGCGGAGGGAAGAAAGGATTTTTTACATATGAACTTAAATCAGCTCACATATTTTGTGACTCTTGCCCAGATCGAAAATTATACCAGAGCAGCCAAGAGGCTGGACATTACGCAGCCGAGTCTGAGTCATGCGATCTCCAACCTTGAGAAGGAACTGCAGGTTCCCCTTTTTGAGCGCCATGGAAGAAATGTGACCATGACCAAATACGGGGAAATGTTTCTGAAGTATGTGCAGGACTCCTTACATATACTGAATCTTGGTGTGGAGAGGATACAGGAAGCGGCAAGGATTCCGGGAGGAAGTATTTCCATCGGGTATATCCATACCCAGGGACGAAGATTTATCCCGGAGCTTGTTCGAGGATTCCTTAATGAACAGGAAGGGAAGAAGATTGATTTCCGTTTTCAGAATGCAGCTACAGGAAGTCTGATCCGTGGTCTGAAGGAAGAGAAATTCGATGTGATCTTCTGTTCCAGGGCAGAGGGAGAGAAGGAGATCAGCTTTGTGCCGGTGTCAGAAGAAAAGCTGGTGGCTGTAGTGCCTGAGAACCATGCTCTTGCGGACAGAAATTCAGTGACCATAAAAGAACTGGGGCAGTATCCGCAGGTGACCTTTACCCCTGCAAGCGGATTGTATTTTGTGATCCGGGAGCTTTTCGAAAAAGAAGGACTTTCACCGGAGACGGCCTTTGAGGTAGAAGAGGATGGTGCACTGGCAGGTATGGTGGCGGAGGAATTTGGTGTTGGCATTGTGCCGGATGTACCGGTGATCCATACACTTCCTGTGAAAATCTTAAATATCGAGAATCTTCACTGCCGTCGATATATATATATGGGAATGATGAAAAACCGGTATCCAAGTGCGCTTGTGGAGCAGTTCCGGGATTATATATACAAGCATTACCGGATTTATGAAGTGATACAGTAGAATCCAGGTGATAAAATTTCTGTAAAAAATCTCTGCTTCTGTAATAGGGCGGAGATTTTTTTGATACAGATCCTGGCGTAAATACCAGCGTCAGATATCTTTGCCGTGCGTCAAATCATAAAAATAATCTATAGATCACATGCGTAAATTCAATGAAAGTTTGGGTTGAGATAAAAATGACCAGTTGGTATAATAAGGACAGACACTTGATTTAAAGTGATAAAGTGATGACGGAAATCCGTGATAAAATGAACGAAGTAAAGGAGACATTATGAATCAGTTAGAAGTATTAAGAGAGAGCCTTGGACAGTGCGATGAGATCATACTGGACGCACTCCTTATGAGAAACAGGATCGTAGAGGACATCATGGTATACAAGGAAGCAAATGATCTTCCGGTACTTCAGCCGGAACAGGAGGCGAAGCAGAAGGGATGGCTGGAAGCCAGAATGGAAGGCAGACGTCATAAGAAAGAGGTCAATGATGTTTTTGCAAGTATCATCCAGAACAGTAAGAGAATACAGTCCAGAAATCTTTTCAATTATAATATCTTCCTGATCGGATTTATGGGAGCTGGTAAATCTACGATCTCTGATTATCTGAAGAATGTTCTTGCTATGGATGTTGTGGAGATGGATCAGTGTATCGTGGAGAGACAGGAAATGAGTATTTCCGATATCTTTGAGACCTACGGTGAAGAGTACTTCCGTGAGCTCGAGACAAATCTTCTGATCGAGATGCAGTCCAGATCTAATGTTGTGGTATCCTGTGGCGGTGGTGTTCCGATGCGTGACCGCAATGTTGTCGAGATGAAAAAAAATGGCCGTGTTGTACTTCTGACTGCAAAGCCGGAAACTATCCTGGAACGTGTAAAGGATAATCATGACCGTCCGTTACTTGAGAACAACAAAAATGTTTCATTTATCGCTGACCTGTTGGAAAAACGTCGCGCGAAATATGAGGCAGCAGCAGATATAGTTGTTGAGACAGACGGAAAGAGTGAGCTTGAGATCTGCGAGGAGATGATCCACAGACTTCGTGAGGCAGAGTCAAATAAATAACTGCTGATCATAAAACAGAATAGTTTTACATATAAAAAGGACAGCTGTCCGATAAACCGTACAGAAACAGAACGGAGATCGGGCAGCTGTCCTTTATGTTATAAAAGATCCGGACCATATATTTGCAGATGAACAGATCGTTTAATTGGTCTTATAGAAAATCTCCCTCGAGGTTTCCTCGATCACAAATTTCTTAAAGGACTCCACAACCGGCGGATGGTACACATCCTTCAGCATGGCCATGTAGAAATTCCGCTGCCAGCTTGGAGAGACAAGAGGCAGGATCTTAAGGTTCAGAGAGTGAAGGATAGGGATATCCGGTGCAATGCAGATGCCGAAATCATTGGCAACAAACCCTGCGGCAACCTGATCCTCATCAATCTCAAAAGCCACATCCGGGTACTGGCCGATGCTCTTAAACAACTGGTCAATGATCTGGCGGAGACCGCTTCTCTTCTTGAAGATGATCTGCTTGTATGGAAGCGTTTCCTCCAGATGGATCTCAGATTTCTCAGCAAGAGGGTGTTCAGGCGGAACGATGACGACCAGATCCTGCTTGGCAACCGGAATAAATTCGATCAGTGGTTCGTCGTCAAATTTGGAACAGAAGCCGATATCGTATTTCTTCTCTTTCAGTCCGGTGAGGATATCGCCGGTAAGCACCTTATCACAGAACAGATTGAAATGAATCTGTTTTCCCTTATTGGCATTAAGAAAGCTGCGGATGATCTTTGGCATAAAGTCAACACCCAGAGTTCTGAGAAAAGCCACATCGATCTGTCCTTCTCCCTTTCCTGCAAGCTGGAGACCGTTTACAGAGGAATCCAGCCGGTTCAGGGTTTGTTCCACATCCTCCAGAAAAGACTTGCCATATTTGGTGAGAGAAACATTCCGTCCGTTTTTTTCAAATAATTTCACTCCAAGCTCTTCCTCCAGAGAAGAGATCGCGTGACTTAGGCTGGGCTGTGTGATGGCCAGAACATCCGCAGCTTTTGTATAATGTTCCAGATGAGCCAGTGTCACGAAATAGCGAAGATGATACAGATTCATTTTTCAATACTCCTTTCGTAAGTTTATCTGAATGTTTTACTTCGGACAGATCCCCGGTAAGTCTGACAGACATAAGAGATTTGCCGGGCCGTATGCTGTGACGGCGGCAATACGGCTGAATATGTTTTATATAGTATAACATGATATATTGATAAAATCTATGAATTCTCCTGGTACAATCAATTTGTTTTGTATTTAACAAAGTTATATAATGCTTATAGAAAAAAGATACAAAATAATTAAAAAAAAACAAATAAAATTATTTATATTTTCAGGAGGAATTATCATGTCAAAAGAATTTCCAATCACAATCAGTTCCTGGACACTTGGAGATCAGTGTAAATTTGAGGACCGTGTAAAAGCTGCCAAAGAGGCTGGCTATGAGGGAATCGGTCTGAGAGCAGAAACCTACGTAGATGCCCTGAATGAGGGACTTTTCGACGAGGATATCCTGGCGATCCTGGATAAATATGACATGAAGGTAACAGAGGTTGAGTACATCGTGCAGTGGGCAGAGGAGCATCGCTCCTATGAGCAGAAATACAAAGAACAGCTTTGCTTCCATATGTGTGAATTATTTAACGTAAAACAGATCAACTGCGGACTGATGGAGAACTATTCCGTAGAGTACACAGCGCAGAAGCTTCGTGAGCTTTGCCACAGAGCAGGCAAATACATCATCGGTGTTGAGCCAATGCCATACAGCGGAATCCCGGATGTAAAAAAAGGCTGGGCTGTTGTAAAAGCTGCTGACTGCGAGAATGCAAAACTGATCCTTGATACATGGCACTGGGTAAGAGCAAACCAGCCGATCGAGCTTTCTGTACTTGAGGGAATCCCGGCAGACAAGATCGTATCCATCCAGATCAACGATGTATGGGAAAGACCATATGCAACAACGATCTTAAGAGATGAGTCCATGCATGACCGTCTTGCTCCTGGAACAGGAATCGGAACAACAGTACCATTCGTAAAAATGATCAAAGAAAAAGGCATTAAGCCAAATGCCATCGGAGTAGAGGTTATCAGCGATGCAAACCTTGAAAAAGGTATCGAGTATGCTGCAAAACATACATATGAGAACACAAAGAAGGTACTGGAAGAGGCTTGGCCGGAAGTACTGTAATTAATATAAGAAACTAATATTTCAGACGAACCCCTGTTTCCGATGTCATACCGGTGACAGGGCGTTCCCGTGAGAGAAAAAAAGATTGTTTCAAAGGAAAGGAGAACGCATATGAAATTCAATGCGATGTTTCAGCCGATCGAGATCGGTCCTATGACAGTAAAGAACCGTTTTGTTGTTCCGCCAATGGGAAACAACTTTGCAAACACAGACGGAACAATGAGTGAGCAGTCCGCTGCATATTACAGAGAAAGAGCAAAAGGCGGATTTGGTCTGATCACCATCGAGGCTACTGTAGTTCACAAAGGCGCAAAGGGCGGCCCGCGTAAACCATGTCTTTATGACGACACTACGATCGAAAGCTTCCGCAAGGTCATCGACGGATGTCATGCAGAAGGAGCAAAGGTGTCCATCCAGCTTCAGAACGCAGGTCCTGAGGGAAATGCAAAGAACGCAGGAGCACCGATCACAGCAGCAACCAGCATTCCGTCTGTATGTGGACGTGATATTCCGAAGCAGCTTACAACTGAGGAAGTTTACGAGCTGATCAAAGGATACGGTGAGGCAGCAAGAAGAGCAATGGAAGCAGGAGCGGATGCTGTTGAGATCCATATGGCACACGGTTATCTGATAAGTACCTTCCTTTCTCCGAGAACAAACAAGAGAGTGGATGAGTTTGGCGGATGTTTTGAGAACCGTATGCGTTTCTCCCGTCTGATCATTGAGGAAGTTAAAAAAGCAACACAGGGAAAAATTGCAGTTCTTGCAAGAATCAACTGTGCAGACGAGGTTCCGGGCGGACTTGATGTCCACGACAGTGCAGCGATCGCAGCATATCTGGAAAGCTGTGGACTGGACGGACTTCATGTATCCCGTGCTGTTCATATCAAGGATGAGTTTATGTGGGCACCGACCGTTATCCACGGTGGATTTTCCGCAGCAGAGGTTGAAGAGATCAAACGTGCGGTAAATATCCCGGTGATCACAGTTGGACGTTATACAGAGCCACAGTTCGCAGAGCTGATGGTAAAAGAAGGAAGAGCTGACCTTGTGGCATTCGGGCGTCAGAGCCTTGCAGATCCGGCTATGCCGAAGAAAGCACAGGAAGAGCGTCTTGAGGATATGACTCCTTGTATCGCCTGTCTTCAGGGCTGCGTTGCAAACATGTATGCAGGAAATCCGGTATGCTGTCTGACAAACCCGTTCCTGGGTCATGAGGCAGAGCCGCTTGAGAAAGCTGAGGAGCCGAAGAAGGTTATGGTTATCGGTGGTGGTGTTGCAGGACTTTCTGCTGCATTTATCGCAAAGGAGAGAGGCCATGAGGTAACACTTTATGAGGCAGGAGATGTTCTCGGCGGAAACATGAGACTTGCTGCATATCCGCCAGGAAAAGGTGACATCACGAACATGATCCGCAGCTACATCCATCGCTGCCAGAAGGATGGCGTTAAGATCGTGATGAACTGTGAGGTAACTCCGGAGCTTATCAAAGAAGAGAAGCCGGACAGCGTGATCATCGCAACCGGTTCCAAAACTCTGATCCTTCCGATCGAGGGAATCGACAATCCGGCTATCATCCACGGCTCTGACCTTCTGGATGGCAAGAGAGCAGCAGGCAAAAAGGTTCTCGTTGTCGGCGGTGGAATGGTTGGATGCGAGACAGCTGCATTCTTAGGTGAGCAGGAGCATGATGTAACTGTTATCGAGTTCCGTGATACTGTAGGTGCAGACGTGATCCACGAGCACAGAGTATATCTGATGAAGGATTTCGAGGACTACGGAATCAAGGAGATCACCGGAGCAAAGGTATGCAAATTCTATGAAGACGGTGTAGAATATGAGACCGCTGACGGAGTACGTCACGAGTCAAGAGGATATGATTCTGTGATCCTTTCCATGGGATTCCGCAATTACAATCCTCTGGAAGAGAAGATCAAAGATCTTGTGCCTGAGACACATGTGATCGGAGATGCTATCCGTGCAAGACGTGCACTGGATGCAACAAAAGAGGCTTACGAGGTAGCTTCCAGGATCTGATCTGCCAATCTATCCAATAAACCGGACGGTATAAAAATTAAAAAGATGCCCCGACAGACACCAGAGAAGATATATCCGCTGTCTGCCAGGGGAAAATGCAGGAGGTAAAAAGAAATGGAACAGAGAATTAAAGGAACAACTGGTTTACTTGCACTGATCGGAAGCCCTGTGGGACATTCCGGATCCCCGGCTATGTACAATTTCAGCTTCCAGTACCATAACCTGGACTATGCTTACATGGCATTCGATATCAAAGAGGATCAGGTTCCGGCAGCTCTTGACGCAATGCGTCTGTTCAAAATGAGAGGATGCAACGTAACCATGCCTTGTAAGAACAAAGTAGCTCAGTGTGTAGACGAGCTTTCACCGGCAGCAAAGATCATCGGTGCTGTAAATACCATCGTTAACGAGGATGGAAAGCTTGTAGGACATATCACAGACGGTATCGGTTTTGTCCGCAACTTAAAAGAGCATGGCGTTGATGTAAAAGGCAAAAAGATGGTAGTTCTGGGAGCAGGCGGAGCTGCAACAGCTCTTACTGTACAGTGTGCCCTTGACGGAGCTGCTTCCATCGCAATCTTCAACCCTAATGATCCATTCCTTGAAAGAGCAAAAGGAACAGCTGAGAAACTTGCAAAAGAAGTACCGGACTGCAAAGTAAATGTATACTGCCTTGACGATCAGGACAAACTGAGAGAAGAGATCGCAAACGCTGATATCCTTGCAAACGGAACACTTGCAGGTATGAAACCACATGACGACCTTACTCTTGTTGACAAATCCATGTTCCATAAAGATCTTGTTGTTGCTGACTGCGTATACAATCCGGCAGAGACAAGAATGGTAAAAGAGGCAAAAGAGGCAGGCGTAAAACTTGCAGTAGGCGGAAAAGGAATGCTTCTGTGGCAGGGTGCAGCATCTTACAAGCTTTATACAGGTCTTGAGATGCCGACAGCTGAGTACCAGAAATTCCAGGCTGAGAACGAAGGGAAATAAGAAAAATGAGCCAGACAGGTAAGAAAAATTTAGTAATTACTTCTATTGCGCTGTACTTTACATATTTCATTCACGGAATCGGTGCTTCCATCATGGGTCAGTACAAACCGGAGTTTGCAGCTCACTGGGGAGCCAAGGCCTTAAGTGATGGAACTATGGATGTCAGCATGGTAGTATCTGTAATCGCTGCATTGGGACTTGGAAGACTGATCTCCCTTCCGTTTTCCGGTCCTCTGTCTGATAAATTCGGACGCAGATTAAGCGGAATTATCGGCGTGATCTGTTATACAGCATACTTTATAGGAATCGCATTTGCGCCATCTATGGGAATCGCATATGCATTTGCTATCGTAGGCGGTATCGCAAACTCCTTCCTGGATACCTGCGTAAGCCCTACATGTATGGAGATCTATGTAAACAATCCTTCTGTAGCGAACCTGTTTACAAAATTCTCCATGTGTATCAGCCAGTTCCTGCTTCCTTTCCTGATCGGATTTGTAGCAGCAGCGAATATGTCTTACAGAACCATCTTTATCGTTGCAGGCGTTGCCATCTTTATTGATGGTATCCTGATCCTGTTCCTGCCATTCCCGGAGAGAAATGCAGCAGGTGCCGGAGCAAAAAAAGAAAAGGCAAAGATCAAGATCACACCGGCCGCTTTTGCAGCTATTCTCATTGGATTTACAAGTTCCTCCACATTTATGCTGTGGCTGAACTGTAACCAGGAGCTTGGAAAGCTTTATAACTTAAGTGATCCGGCCAAGATTCAGTCCTTCTATGCAGTAGGAACTTTTGCAGCGATCCTGTGTTCTTCTGTATTCATCAAAAAAGGACTGAAAGAGATCAACATTCTGATCATTTATCCACTGATCTCTTTCATCATGCTGGGACTGTGCTACTTCGTACAGAATCCGACCATCTGCCTGATCGGCGGTTTCGTCATTGGTTTTGCAGGTGCCGGCGGTGTTCTTCAGCTGGCTGTATCCACAACCGCTGAGTTCTTCCCGGAGAATAAGGGAACAGCAACATCTATGGTAATGATCGCATCCAGTATTGCCAACTACACAATTCTGACACTGGCAGGCTACATCACAAAGACTTGCGGAACCAGTGCTCCGAGAATGATCCTGCTTCTGAATATGGCAGTAACATTTATCGGAATCCTTCTTGCACTGTTCGTTAAGATGAACCGTGGAAAAGAGGCTTGACTGAATCAAGGAAATCCCCTGGGGTGAATATCCGTTTGACTACAGTAAAAAAGGTGAATCATTGTATGGATACAGACAATGCTGACTGAATCTGTGCAAAATAAAGCTCCAATTCGGGAACAATTCCCGGGTTGGGCTTTAACATTTCTGAAAATGTTTGTTAATTAACAAACTTCCAGAATAGAAGATATTATATATGTATTAGCAAAAAAAACGACAAAGGAGAATCGTTATGGCACGTGCAGCAAGACAGCGAAGAGAAAACGAACTGCCCTACATTCCGTTTGGGCCATTTCAGATTCGTTTTCCGTTTATTCACTACAAAATTGAGTCCGTAGAGTTTATCCAGGGCCTGATCCTCGGGGTTACGGCACTGGCGGCGGTTCCTTATCTGGAACAGTATCTGGGACTGCCTTATGAGCTGGCATGGAGCTGTGTGATCATAGAGACCATGCTGTATATGCTACACAGCTTACTTGGTGATCCGGTTGTACCGGGATGGATCACACCAACCCTTCCGCTGACTATCGTATTCCTGGAAGGCTTCCCCATGGGAAAAGAACGTATCCAGGCAATGATCGCCCTGCAGATGCTGGTTGGTCTTGTGTTCATATTTATGGGCATCACCAAGCTTGCGGATAAATTTGTCCATGCAGTACCAAATTCTGTTAAGGGTGGTATCCTTCTTGCAGCGCCGGTGACGGTTATGGCAGGACAGCTGGGAGAAGGCGGCAACATGCATAAGTATCCGCTGGCGATCGTTGCCGGTGTAGGCCTTCTGATCCTGATCAGCTTTTCAGATAAATATCAGGAAAAGAGAAAGAACAACAAATTCCTGGATCTTGTTGCCAGGTATGGAAATCTTTTCCCGTATCTGATCGCCATGGTGGTAGGTCTTCTTGTAGGAGAGCTGGATGCGCCCGGTTTGGAACTGGGAACCTTTATCAAGATCCCGCAGTTCAAAGAGATCATCTCACAGGTAAGTATCTTTGGTGTGGGAATCCCGCCGGTCTCCATGTTTGTCAAAGCGCTTCCTCTGGCGCTTGTATGCTATGTTATCGCATTTGGTGATTTTGTTACCACAGAGACACTGGTTACAGAGGCGCGCCAATCCAGAGATGATGAGTATATTGATTTCAATTCCAGCCGTTCCAACCTGGTCAGCGGAATCAGGAACCTGATCCTTTCCGTCATTGCGCCGTTTCCTCCGCTTTCCGGTCCGTTATGGGTTGGAATGACAGTATCTGTTTCCATCCGTTACAAAGAGGGAAAGAAAGCTATGAAGTCTCTGATCGGCGGTATGGCATCCTTCCGTATTGCAACGTTTTTAAGTGTGCTGATCATTCCGGTCGTAAGCTTCTTCCGTCCGATCTTCGGAGTCGGTTCATCCATTACTTTGATGTTCCAGGCCTTTGTCTGTGCAAGGATCGGTATGGATTACTGCAGAACAGACCGTGACAAGATGATCGCAGGTGTTATGGCAGCTGTGCTTGCAACCCAGGGAACTGCATGGGCATCCGCATGGGCCCTGGCTGTAGGCTTCGGTCTGAATATCTTCCTTTCAAACTGGGACCCCAGAAAGAAAGAGGAGAATGCCATCGAGGATAAAAATTGATCCGAGGAATAACAAAGATATAAAAAACAGAAAAAGAAGAAGTGTGCCGGATGGGTCAGCACACTTCTTCTTTTTGTCATGAGATTTGTTGTTTTTAATTATTATTTAATAGATTTGCTATTATGGGATTAAAATTGCAAAAATTTGTTACATCATTGGGTTTAAAAATTGGTTTATAATTCACGTTCTGTTACAAAAATCTACTGTAGATCCTTTTTATGGGAGGTCACAGGATCACAGGCTTTTGTGGATAATGTCAAGAACCTGTTCAAGTTCGTTAACATTGATCTGTCCCGGTGCGGAAGCTTTGGTAGCTGCACCGAAGGTAAGGGCGGAACCGAAGGTTTCGCCGGCGAGACGACTGACAACACCTGTACCTGCCATGGACATGGTAATGATCGGGCGGTCGGCGAACTGCTCGGACATTTCCAGCGTGGCACTTAAGAGTGTAAGCACGTCCTGCTTGTTTCTTGGCATAACAGCCATTTTCGGGATATCTGCGCCATAGTCCTGCATCATGCGGAGACGGCGCACGATCTCATCCTTCTCAGGAGTTGCGTCAAAATCATGGTTGGAAGCGATGACCTTTACGCCATAGCTGTGTGCTTCCCGGATCATGCTTTTTACGATCTCCTCACCTGTGAAGGCTTCTACATCAATGAGATCTACATAGCCGCTTTTTGCGACAGCCATGTTGAGTGCTTTGTAAGCTTCGTTGGAGATCGCTTTTTCTCCGCCTTCCTTTGAAGTACGGAAGGTGAAGAGAATCGGAGTGTCCTTTAAAATGGTCTGGAGATCTTTTGCCACATTCAGAACCTTGTCTGTGTCAAAAACGTCCTCAAACCAGTCAACACGCCATTCCACAACGTCTACGGGGATCCTTGCGAAGGTCCCTGCCTCAAGGAGAATATCATCCTTTGTCTGTCCCACGATCGGGACACAGATCTTCGGTCTTCCCTCTCCGAGTGTGATATTTCTTACCTGAACTGTTTTCATAATGGTCCTTTCTGATACGACAGGAACAGATAGCAGTTTAGTCGTCGTATCTGATGTTAAGAATCTCTTTCATATGCTCGATCGGCATCGGTTCGCCGGTCCACAGTTCAAATGCAGCGGAGCCCTGGAAAAGCATCATGCCAAGGCCGTTCATTGTCTTGCAGCCAACTTCCTTTGCCATAGAACGCATAGCAGTTTCAAGAGGGGAGTAAGGCACGTCAACAACGATAAGCTCCGGGCGGAAGTAAGACTTGTCCGGAACAACGGACTGACCTTCCAGCGGTTTCATTCCAACACCTGTCGCATTTACGAAAATATAACTGTCAGCCATTTCTTTTTTCAGCTGGTCAAGATCTGCCAGATCATAGAGAACAGCATGGCTTGAAGTTCTGGTGTTGATCTTTTCTACCGTAGATACCGCACGGTCCCAGAATTCATCTTTGCGGTTGAAGATCACGATCTCGCCTACACCGTCAAGTGCTGCCTGGATCTCGATAGCAGTTGCGGCACCGCCTGCACCTACGATGGTCATTTTCTTTCCGATGGCGTCGATGTTATTGTCTTTCAGTGCTGCCATAAATCCGATACCGTCTGTGATATGGCCTGTAAGATGACCATGATCATTAACGATGGTGTTTACAGCACCGCACATTTCTGCTGCCGGTGAAAGCTCGTCAAGGTACTGGCCTACCAGAGTTTTGTTCGGCATGGAAACGTTGGAACCTCTCATTTTCAGAGTACGGATGGCTTTTACAGCATCCTCGATCTCGTCTGCACCAACCTCAAATGCAAGATATGCATAATCATAGCCAAGCTTTGCAAAAGCTTCATTCTGCATGGCAGGAGAGCTGGAATGGCGGATCGGATATGCCATAAGACCAATCAGTTCGGTATGTCCTGTGATTCTTTCTGACATGGTAATAACTCCTCTCATTGGTAAAATCTGGATGAAGATTTGTCTTTTTTAAACCTCCCGCCACATAGGTCTGAAGAAGCTGCGGACATTCTCCGGACGACTGCGGGGGAGGAAGACGTGGAAAAACTATGTTACGGATCACCGAGTGAACTGTAACAGATTTATATACACTTTCCGGCAGAAGGATTGAAATACTCCCGGAAAGGGTATAGCGGAAAAATATTAAAGGTATCCCTTCTGCTCAAGAATGGTAAGGATATTGCGTCCTTCCTGGGTACCGTCAATGATTCGTCTTGCTCTCTGGCTGTCGCCGATGTTCATGATCTCAACATCCTCAGAAGAAAATTCTTCTGTGAGGTTCTGGTAAAGCTGTCCCTGAGCTCTCATTCCGAGACATACGAAGCCGTATTCAAATGGAAGCTCATAAGGCTCACCTTCGCCCCTGACAAGGAAGGAAGAATCCTTGACCTCAAGGAGAGCAGTTTTTGTAAGCTGATGTACATTGTGTTTTTTCATCATGGTCTTTGTGTCATTTTTGCTTACCGGGTCAAGATCACGTCCGATCTGATCCATCATCTCAACGATAGAGATGTCTGCGTTTCTGTCAGCAAAAAATTCCACAACATCAAGACCTACAGCACCGCCGCCTACAACAACAACCTTTTTGCCTTTTAGATCCTTCGGAAAATCATTAATGTGGCTGATCATACCAAGAATAGAATAAATATTATGGTTCTCGTTGTCAATACGATCCTTCAGTCCTGCGATCGGAGGCAGAAGCGGAGCGGAGCCTGTGGAGCTTACAATGATATTCGGATGGAACTTGCGGATGTTTTCAGGTGTTCCTTCTGTGTTTTTGAAGATGTAAAGATTATCAAGCTGTTCTGCACGATGCATGAGATAGTGCGGGAAATCAGCAAGACGGTTCTTTGCAGGGATCTTTGAGATCAGAGATGCAAGTCCGCCAAGCTCATTGCCTTTTTCCAGAAGGAAGGTATTGCATCCAACCTCTGCGGCTGTACAGGCAGCTTCCAGTCCGGCAGTGCCGCCGCCGATAACGACCACGTTGCAGTTTTTATTTATATGTTTTTTCTTATATATATCGCCCTCAAGAACAGATGGGTTTACAGTACAGCGGATCGGACGGTTTACACCGATACGGTTTCCGGCACAGCCAACGTTACATGAGATACATTTACGGAGGTCGCACTCATGACCTGTGGCAACCTTGTTTACCCATGCAGGGTCTGCGATCAGACCACGGCCCATACCGATCAGGTCTGCGTCACCGTCAGCCAGGATACGCTCAGCAACCTTCGGGTCACGGACATTACCCATGGAGATACATGGCTTGTTGAATTTTTCTTTTACGGCCTTTGCCATGTAGGAACGCCATCCGTCCGGGAGATAATTTGCATCGATCTGGTACTGGATGGAACCGTTAAGTCCGCAGGAAACATCGAAGATATCAACCTCTTCCTGAAGATAATCCAGGTATTCCAGAGTATCCTCCAGTGTATTTCCGCCCTCCATCAGCTCATCCGCACTGAGACGGAGCATGATCGGGAAAAAAGGTCCTACCTGTTTTCTTACCTCATCGATGACCATACGGCAGAAGCGGGTACGGTTCTCAACAGATCCGCCGAACTCATCGGTACGCTTGTTTGTGATCGGGGAGAGGAACTGACTGATCAGATAGGAGTGTCCTGCATGGATCTCTACTGCGTCAAAGCCGGCTGTCTGTGCACGTTTTGCAGCCTCACCGTATTTTTTTACGATGTGAAGGATCTCATCTTTGGAAAGAGGACGCGGGATCTCTCCGCCTTCTTTGGATGGAACGTCAGATGCGGAAACCGGCTGCATGTTGATCCTGGAAGAAACAGCGGAAGCTCCGGCATGGTTGATCTGAATAGCGATCTTTGTTCCGTATCTATGAATATTTTCACAGAATTTGAAAAGACGTGGCAGGTAGTTGTCATGATCGATACGCAGCTGTGTGGTTCCGTTGGAGCCCTGCGGGGAATCGACGCTTGCGTTCTCTACGATGATGAGACCTGTGCCACCCTTTGCACGCTGCTCATAATAATTGATATGAAGAAAACTCATTTCGCCGTTCTGTTCACCGTAGTTGGTGCCCATCGGCATCATAACAATACGGTTCTTGATAGTCATATTTTTAACGGTTAATGGGGAAAAAATATGCGGATAATCATTTTTCATTTGGAAAAACCTCCCTGGTTATTTTAAATAGAATCGTTTGTTTGTGTTAATTATATAACAGAATAATCTATAAAACTAATTCATAATACGTGTGATATAATAAAAAAAATCTATGGATTTTCGCATATCATCTTTCAGGCTGCAGGTACTTGCATGCTTATAATGTGAAAAAAACAGACGTAGAAAGCTAACTGGTTACTGAGAACAGAGTGAACAGTAACAACAGTAACGCTAACTGGAAAATGGTATCGGATCCGGGGGTTTACATATATGATTTTAACGTGTTATCATAACAAATAAAAAAGATACAGAAAACGGAGAAATGGGCAGGCTGAAACGGATCAGATGTAAGAATGTATTTCCGCGTTCTGTAAAAAGACAGGAGATAGATAAAATGGAATTCTGGGATATTTACGATGCAGATAAGAAACCGACAGGACGAACTATGAAGCGCAATGACTGGTGTTTAAAGGATGGAGAGTATCATCTGACAGTTTTGGGCGTGGTAGCAAGACCGGACAAGACCTTTCTTATTACCAAACGCGTGATGACAAAGGCCTGGGCTCCGGGTTGGTGGGAGGTTTCCGGCGGTGCAGCCCAGGCAGGAGAGGCTTCCCGTGATGCAGTACTCCGTGAGGTGAAAGAGGAGACCGGACTGGACGCCAGTAAGGCAGAGGGCGGATACCTTTTTACATATAAAAGAGAGAATCCGGGGGAAGGAGATAATTACTTTGTGGATGTGTACCGTTTTGTCATGGATGTGGAGGATAAGGATCTGAAGCTTCAGACAGAAGAGACAGACGGATATATGTTTGCGACCCTGGAGCAGATCAGGGCGTTTGCCGCAGAAGGAAAATTCCTGCATTATGACAGCATTAAGAAGGCGTTTGAACTCTGAGCAGATTTCTGACTGGTTTTCCGCGAGGATGTGAAAATAAATGTTGTTTTTTGTGGATTTCTGTTTCTGAAAACGTTGTTTTTTGACTTATTTTCGAAGAATTGTCTTGACATTAAAATTGGTAAATAGTAAAATTAAATCAGATGAACTACCAGACTGTTTTTTGAACGCAGATCGCGAAGCGACTGCGTTCATGAGCAAGTAGCGAAGCGGATTGCGAATGTCCGCTTGACCATGAGCAGGTAGCAGAGCGGATTTCAAAGATCTGCTTGACTTTAGGAAGCTGTAAGCCGGATGAATGAAATCCGGCTTATAAAATTATCCAATATTATCAGATCGAGAATAATATAAAATTTTGAAAGTGAGGAATCATCAATGGCAGATGAACATAGAGATCAGATCAGAATCGTACAGGAAACCGTAGCCGGTAAGGAGATCACATTTGCCCATATCATGGGTGGTCCGGCACCTATCATATATCAGAAACTTGGACTGAATCCGCAGGTGGATTATGGATCATCTGCAATTGGTATCATGAACATGACACCTTCCGAGTCTGCTGTGATCGCATCGGATATTGCTGTGAAGAGCGGTAATGTATATCTTGGATTTGCAGACCGTTTTACAGGAACACTGATCATAACAGGAGAGATTTCCGATGTACAGACTGCAATGGAAGAGATCGTGGATTATTTCCGTGATACTCTGGGATATGTAGTATGCAATATCACCAAGAGATAAGGAAGTGTACCATGGAAGAACGGATAACGAAGGAAGAACTGCTGGAGCGGCTGTTTCATGATGATTATGAGAACCTTAAGGGAAAAAGACTTCGGCTGACCCGTGTGCGGGTACCTGGAAAAGAGCTTTCTTTTGCACATGTTTTTACACCAAGTGATAAATCAGTCTATGAGAATCTTGCATTACATATCGGTGTTCATGAAGGCGAGGATCACAGAGGAGATGCCATCGGTATGGTCAGAGTCACACCCTGGGAGGCAATCGTTGTTGCGGCAGATGTTGCAGTGAAGGCTGCTCATGTGGAAGTTGGATTTATGGATCGTTTCTGTGGGACACTGATCCTGACAGGCGGTTTTACGGAAGTGATGACAGCTGTGGAGGAAGTGGTGCGATTTTTCCATGAGACATTGAAATTCGATGTCTGTAAGATCCACAGAAGCTAGAGCAGGACGGGATAAAAAATGAAAAAAATTTTTCTGATGGGTCGAAGTGAAGCCGGCAAAACATCCCTGACGCAGGCGCTTAAAGGGGAAGAGCTTCATTATCATAAGACCCAGTATACCAATACAAATGAAGATACCATTGATTCACCGGGAGAATATGCGGAATCCAAGCATTTCAGCGTAGGACTGGCCTGCTTTTCCTTTGAGGCGGATGTGATCGCTATTGTACAGGCAGCCAATGAGCCGTTTAACCTGTTCAGTGACGGCAGCAAGAATTTTCTCCTGCGGCCGCTGATCGGGATCATCACCAAGGTAGATTCCCCCCATGCCAACATTCCAATGGTCAGACAGTGGATGGAGAACATGGGCTGTGAGAGGATCTTTATGGTAAATAACAAGACAAGGGAAGGTATCAGCGAGCTGATGGATTATCTGCAGGATGATCTCCCGAAGCTTACGCTTGAACAGGCGAAATTCAAGCAGAGCATTGGCCTTAACGAATGGGATCCCATGCCGGAAGGGGTGGAGTATCCGGAGTCGATACGGTAATATTCACGAAAAATGAATAAAAATACAAAATTCAAACAGAAAACGTAGAAATTCCTCCGGAAGTGTGATATACTGTGATCGTTTGGAAGATTCGTGAACTGATATGTAAGATCCCCAGAGCATGAAGGATAAAGAGGATAGAAACGGGGCTCGCAGATATATGGTAGAAGAGCTGTATGTCGGGAACTCCGGGTATCCGTATCTGCCTTCATGTTCCGGGGATTTTTTATATTCTATACACAGATTTTCCGAATGGATGCAAAAGACAAACAATAAGAAAGACAGGAGAGGAAAAGATGTTTGAATTATTTGAAAATCTGACCAACTGGCTCTGGGGACTGCCGCTGCTGATCACGATCCTCGCTACAGGCATATATCTGACAGTACGTTCCGGTTTCTTCCAGTTCCGCCATTTTGGTTACATTGTGAAAAACATGTTCAGTAAAGAACGTCGCCAGGAAGGCGGAGATGACGGAAAGAGCCTGACACCGTTCCAGGCTATTTCCATTGCAATCGGAGGTACCGTTGGTGTATCCAATATGTCCGGTGTTGCAACGGCTATTGCAACAGGAGGACCTGGTGCATTATTCTGGCTCTGGATCGCAGCGCTTCTTGCCATGGTCATCAAGATGGCAGAGGTAACACTTGCTGTATACTACAGAGAAAAACAGCCAAATGGTGAGTATCAGGGAGGCCCAACCTACTATATGCAGAAGGGACTTGGCGGAGAGAAAAAGCTTCCCTTCTGGAAACTTTTTGCAGTGCTGTTCGGCGGCTGTATTTTTATGACATGGTTCATTACCTTACAGAATTATACAGTATCAGAGGCTGTCGGAAGTACCTTCCACCTGCCGTACATCGTACCGTCACTTCTGTATGTGGCAGCGATCTATCTGATCATCATCGGCGGTGTAAAGAAAGTCGGTGTGATCTCTTCCTATATGACACCGATCATGTGCATGCTTTACATTGTAGGATCTCTTGCAATACTGGTAGTGAATTTTGACAAGCTGCCGGAAACTTTTGGACTGATCTTCAAGGGGGCATTTACAACACAGGCGGCAGTCGGCGGATTTATGGGAGCCGGTGTTGCAACAGCAATGCGTCTTGGATTTGCCCGTTCCGTATACAGTAACGAGGCAGGCTGGGGAACATCTCCCATGATCCATGCTTCCGCAAAGACAGACCATCCTGTAAAACAGGGACTGATGGGAGCCTTTGAGGTATTTGCAGATACCATCGTAGTCTGCTCCATGACAGGTCTTGTTGTTATCACCACCGGCTACTGGAATTCAGGACTTCAGGGATCAGAGCTGACACTGACAGCGTTTGAGTCCGGAATGGGCTCTGTTGCGAGAGCACTGATCGCGATCAGTATTTTCCTTTTCGGACTGACAACATCAACCGGATGGTTCACCTACTACAGCGTGATCCTGAAGCACTGGCTGAAAAATAATCAGAAGGTTCTGAAGATCGCAGAGAAGGTTTTTGTCCTTGGAACACCATTATGGGGCCTTCTGGTCACAGTGCTTACTCTTTACGGAAACGGAACACCGGCGCAGCTGTGGGTAATTGCAGACTTTACAACCGTATTCCCTACATTTGTAAATGTTGCCACGTTGTTTATCTTAAGTGGTACCTTCTTTAAGCTGCTGAAGGATTACAAGGCGCGTTACATGGGAATCGGAAAGGTAGACAAGGATATGGCACTTTTCTACGAGGATAAAAAAGAAAAAGAGGAAAAATAAACAGTGGATACGATTTTTTTTAATGGATGTATAAGAACACTGGATAACAGTGAAAAAGTAGCAGAGGCTGTGGGAATCGAAAATGGCCGGATCGTTTTTGTGGGAACTAATAAAGAAGCGGAAGCTTTTTCCTGCAAAAATTGGATCGATCTTAAGGGAAGGCTGATGCTGCCCGGTTTTGTGGATACACATATGCATATGCTGCATTATGCATTTGTGGAAAGATCTGTGAAACTGTTTGACTGTACAAGTGTTGAGGAAATGCTTGCCGCAGCAAAAAAAAGACTGGAGGAGAGCAAAGGTCAGAAGCTGACCTGGCTCTACTGCAGAGGCTGGAATGAGGAGCATTTTGATAAGCCGCGCTATCCGCATAAGGATGAGCTGGATGCGCTCTCAATGGAAATCCCCATCATTATGGTGCGTGTCTGCGGGCATGTGGCTGTGTGCAACAGCTGCGGTCTGGAGCTTCTGAAAAAAATCCCGGAGTTCCCGGAGATTGAGAAGGAGGTTGATCTGGATACCGGACTTCTGAAGGAGAACGCAGTACAGTTTTATTCTTCCGTATTGGATGCACCGTCCCAGGAAGAAGTGGAAGGCTACATCAAATACAGTGCGAAGAAGCTGAATGAATGTGGATTTACAGGGGTACAGTCCGATGATCTTGCCTCCCTTCCGGGAAAAAACTGGCGTCGGATCATGGCCTCCTACAAGGCACTGGATGCCAGAGGAGAGCTGAGTATCCGCCATTATGAGCAGTGCCTTTTTGAGCGGGTGGAGGATGCGAAGGCTTTTATTGAGGAAGGATATCGTACCGGACAGAGAGGAGAATACTTTACAATCGGGCCGATGAAACTGATCCAGGATGGTTCTCTTGGTGCAAGAACAGCGGCCATGAATGAGCCTTACGAGGATGCACCGGGAAATACGGGGATCATCACATTCAGTCAGGATGAGCTTGACGATCTGTTTGCTTTTTTTGACCGGCATCAGATGCAGGCAGCGGTACACTGTATCGGTGATCGTGCCATGGATATGGTCATTGAGGCAGCTGCGAAATCTCCTTACCGGAAGGATAACAAAAAGGGCAGACATGGTATCGTGCATTGCCAGATCACCAATCCGCGTATTTTGCAGGGGATGAAAGACCAGGATCTTCTGGCATATATCCAACCGGTATTTATCGATCTGGATATGAACACAGTGGAACCTGCCATCGGTGCACACCGTATGGATAAGGTGTATGCATGGAAAAGCATGCTGGATATGGGAATCCATGCATCCGGCGGTTCGGATGCTCCTGTGGTAAGCTTTGATGCCATGGAGAATATTTATTTTGCAGTCACTCGCAAAAATATCAGCGGTCAGCCACAGGAAGGCTGGATCCCATCCGAAAAAATGTCTGTAGATGAGGCGGTGAAGCTTTTTACAAAAAACGCAGCTTACGCTTCCTATACAGAAGAAGAGAACGGAACCATCGAAGTGGGTAAAAATGCGGACTTCGTAGTTATCGAGAAGGATATCTATGAGATCGACCCGGATGAGATCAAGACCACGAAAGTGGATATGACAGTTCTTGACGGTGAGATCGTTTATGAGAGAGAAGCAGAAGAATAACGGCAGTATAAAAAGAAAAAAGTGAGAGGCAGAGTCTGAGTGGAGCAGGCTCTGCCTTTTTGTGTGGTGCAGTAAAAAGTATAGAACAAATATTCGATTGCCCTATACTTTTTTTATTCTGAATGATATACTGTAAAAGCAACAATAATAAAGATAAAAGCACTCTCTTTACATATAGTAACAGGCAGTATTTACATATCCACAAATTTCAGAACAACAAGGAGAACCATATGGATCATTTCAAATTACACTCCGAATACCAACCCACAGGAGACCAGCCTCAGGCTATCGAAAAACTGGTCAAGGGTTTTAAAGAAGGCAACCAGTTC
Organism: Ruminococcus sp. AF17-12; assembly: GCF_003479245.1. Taxonomy (NCBI): domain Bacteria; kingdom Bacillati; phylum Bacillota; class Clostridia; order Eubacteriales; family Oscillospiraceae; genus Ruminococcus; species Ruminococcus sp. AF17-12. The sequence goes on along the minus strand of NZ_QUGY01000007.1, from coordinate 28,330 downwards.
GAGACTTTGCTTGGTGTCACAGGCTCCGGTAAGACCTTCACCATGGCGAATGTTATCGCCAAGTTAAACAAGCCAACTTTGGTACTTGCGCACAATAAAACACTGGCGGCACAGCTCTACGGAGAGTTCAAGGAATTCTTCCCTGAGAACGCAGTGGAATACTTTGTCTCCTACTACGATTACTATCAGCCAGAGGCTTACGTCCCGTCAACAGACACCTACATTGCCAAGGATGCGTCCACTAACGATGAGATCGATAAGCTCCGCCTGTCTGCCACAGCAGCCTTATGTGAACGGAAGGATGTGATTGTGGTCTCTTCTGTCTCCTGTATCTACGGATTGGGTGCGCCGCAGGAATTTTTTGACATGATGATCTCTCTTCGCCCTGGAATGGAGAAGGACCGTGATGAGGTTATCAAACAGCTGATCGACATTCAGTATACAAGAAATGAGATGGATTTCCACCGAGGAACCTTTCGTGTCCGGGGAGATGTACTGGAAATCTTTCCGGCAAACTCCACGGACAGGGCAGTGCGTGTGGAATTTTTCGGAGATGAGATTGAGCGGATCACAGATATCGATGTGCTTACCGGTGAAATCAAAAGTGTGGAAAGCCATGCGGCTATTTTCCCGGCGTCTCATTATGTAGTACCACAGGAGCAGATCCGCCGTGCGGCAGATGCCATTCTGGAAGAGATGAAGCATCAGGTGGAATATTTCAAAAGTGAGGACAAACTGATCGAGGCTCAGCGAATTGCGGAGCGAACCAACTTTGATGTGGAAATGATGAGGGAAACGGGATTCTGCTCCGGAATCGAGAACTATTCCAGACACCTGACAGGGCTTGCACCGGGGCAGCCGCCGTATACACTGATGGATTACTTCGGAGATGATTTTTTACTTATTATAGATGAGTCCCATAAGACAGTTCCCCAGGTTGGCGGTATGTATGCCGGTGATCAGAGCCGTAAACAGACACTGGTGGATTACGGCTTCCGACTTCCGTCTGCCAAGGATAACCGTCCATTGAGCTTTGATGAATTCGAGAACAAGCTTGACCAGGTAATGTTTGTATCTGCGACACCGGGAGAATATGAATATGACCATGAGCTTCTCCGTGCAGAGCAGATCATCCGTCCTACAGGGCTTCTTGATCCGAAGGTGGAGGTGCGTCCGATCGAAGGACAGATCGATGATCTTGTAGCGGAAGTAAATAAGGAAATTGAAAAGAAAAACAAAGTCCTGATCACGACCCTGACCAAACGTATGGCAGAAGACCTTACCGATTATATGAAAGATCTGGGAATCCGTGTCCGATACCTCCATTCAGACATTGACACTCTGGAACGTGCGGAGATCATCCGAGATATGCGCCTGGATGTGTTTGATGTGCTGGTCGGGATCAACCTTCTGCGAGAAGGACTGGATATTCCGGAGATCACGCTGGTAGCGATCCTGGATGCAGACAAGGAAGGCTTCCTTCGTTCGGAAACATCCCTGGTACAGACTATCGGTCGTGCTGCCCGGAACAGCGAAGGCCATGTGATCATGTATGCGGATAATATGACAGAATCCATGGAAAAAGCAATTTCGGAGACAGAAAGAAGGAGAGCGATACAGGAGGCTTACAACAGAGAGCATGGCATCACTCCGACCACGATCAAGAAGGCAGTCCGTGATCTGATCACTGTCTCGAAGAAGGTGGCAGAGACAGAAGTGAAGCTTAAGAAGGATCCGGAATCCATGAACCGCAAAGAACTGACGAAGGTAATTGCCCAGGTAGAGAAGCAGATGCGTGCTGCTGCAGCAGACCTGAATTTTGAGCAGGCTGCTGAGCTGAGAGACAAGATGCTCGAATTAAAAAAGAATCTGGAAGAGTTAACGGAATAGGCTGCAAAGCAGCTGACGATACAATGCCCCTGGCTGTCAGCGTCAGGGGCATTTCTATGGAATAATTAAATAGAGAAGTGAGTTAAGGGTATTTGCCTGAGCTTTTGGGAAGAATTTTTATCAGGATTTTTTTCCATTTTTTCATAGCGATCCCTCCTTCGAAAAAATATGATGGTTCTCTTTATTGATTATAAATAAAATTCCGGAGAAGGACACTGGCATTTGTGCCAGTAACTTTGTTATAAAGAAGAGAAGAAGTTATGTATGCTGTTCACGATAGGCGGAAGGTGTGATCCCCATTTTCTTTTTGAAGCTGGTGCTGAAATAATATTGATTGGCATAACCACATTTCAGGCTGATCTCCTTCAGACTCATACTGGTTGCAGAAAGGTAACGGGCGGCTGCGGAAATCCGCTGAGATGTGATAAAGTCGCTGATACTGATCCCCTGATTTTTTTTGAAAAGAGCACTTAAATAAGCAGGGCTTACATTGGCAGAGGCGGCAATGTCATTGAGGCAGAGCGTATTGTCAGTGTAGTGTTCGTTGATATAGGAGATCACCAGTTCACAGAGCTTCTGGTGATAATCATTCATGGAGGAATCAAGTTTCCGGCATAAAAGATGGCATAGATCCTTCAGCCATTGACATAGTTCTTCCGTATTATGAAACTCATTTATGTGGTTGTAAACATACAAAATTTTAGCTTCAAGGTCATGAGTATCCAGATTTAATTCATAGAAAAATTTCAGGATTCGGCCGAGAAGAGAATAGATCTGTATGAAAGCGAAATTCTTTGTGCGAAATTTCTGGGTAAGCCAGTCGGAAAAATTTTGAAACCAGATATCTATGGCAGAGGTATCCTTTTTACAGAGAAGCCGGATCAGCTCATCTTCCTTTGTGTCTGAAAAATCTGCAACAGACAGATCGGAACCCAGAGCGTCTCTTCCGTCAAAGATATTCTGATGCGGGAAAAAGAATCTGTATTCCAGCGCATGTACGGCACTTTTGTAGGACTGGTTCAGGTTCCAGAAATCCCGGACAATTGTTCCGATGCCTGCATTGAGGGACAGCCCCAGCGGCTGGCAGGCATCTGCTATTGAGGAAATAAGCTGGCTGGTAAGCTGACGGAAGCTGTTGGACTGGCAGCCACTGTGTCCCAGAATGCACAGATAGCCATCCATATCCGGAAGAAGGTGTACAAAATCAAGAGAAGCGGTTTCCTCAGTTATCAGATCCTGAAGGTTGAGAAGCTCCATCTGAAATTTTTCAATCCCGTAAACGGCTTTTAGATCCGGAGCATTTTCAAGCTCCAGAACAACAACTGTATAAAAATCATAATTCAGCTTCAGGTTCAGATACTGAAGATAAGGCTTCAGCCGGTAGGCAGCTTCAGAAGCCGGAAGGTGGGTGATCTCGCGGAAAAACTTTTCTGTAAGAAGAGGCCTGCTTTGTTTCAGAAGCTGGAGATTTTTCTGTTCCTTTTCCATCAGTGCAAAAGCGTTTTTTACCTTCTGAATAAGATAGGTATAATCAAGAGGCTTTTCGATATAATCCAGAGCACCGAGGAGCAGAGCACGCCGTGCATACTCAAATTTATCATAGGCGCTGATCAGAATGATCTTTACCATAGGATTGATCTCAAGAGCCTGACGGCTCATGGAAATGCCGTCAAGATCCGGCATTTCAATGTCAGAAATGATCAGATCTGCAGGCTCTTTTTTCATGGCTTCGATAGCAGATGTTCCATTGTAGCAGACATGGATGATCTCTGCATTCAGCGCTTCCCAGTCTATGTTTTTTTCGATACCTTCTGCAGATAGGTAATTATCATCTACGATCATTATTTTTTTCATCGATATCTTCCTCCATCTGTTCGAATTCAATGGTGACATATGTGCCGTTTCCGGGGTTGCTGCTGATCCTTACAGAACCGTTTCCGTATAATGGGTTGGAAATACGGGAACTTACATTGGAAACTCCAAAATGCTTCTCATAATCAATAACATTATGTTCAATAGCATGGCGCAGCTGTGCAAGAGTTTCAGAATCCATGCCGGCACCGTTGTCCTCAACGGAGATTACAACTGTATCATCGCCATAAAGAACATGGATCGAAATAAAAACAGCTGGTGTGCCCGAAGAAATCCCGTGCAGAATGGAATTTTCGAGAAATGGCTGAAGTGTAAACTTACAGATCAGGAAATTTTCGATTCCATCTTCTGCCTCAATCTCCCAATCCAGATTATCTTTATGACAGAGCTTTTCCATTTCCAGATAAAGCCGGGCGATTTCCAGTTCATCTTTAATAGGAATAAGTTCCTTTGATTTACGCAGGGTAAGACGGTAAAAGGCTGTCAGATCAGTAATCATCTGATCAGCAATGTCAAGCTTTCCAAGCGACTGGCAGGTACGGATCGATCCCAGGATATTATAAAGAAAATGCGGATTGATCTGTGACTGGAGCAGCTGGTATTTCAGACGCTCTTCGTTTACGGAAAGATTTACAATGGACTTCAGGTTTCCGGCTATTGTGTGCTGCATATCTTCAAAGGTGATGCCCAGTCTGTCGATCTCATCATACCTGGAAGGGTCATCCGGGTGGGGAACAGTAACGATAGACAGATGTTCCGGATCATGTCCCAGCTGAAAGGTTTCCATTGCATAGGAAAGTGCAGTGATCTTCCGGGTAAGATTTTCGGAAAAAAGGATCACGATGATAACAGTAAGGGGCAGAAAAATAAGGACAGTGATCAGTAAGGCACGGATCAGGATGTGTGTGTTGCCCTGAATGTAGCTTTCAGGGATTTCGGTAACATGGAGCCAGCCATTGCTTAAGGTACAGCAGTTATAATATTTGTCGCCGCTGTGAAAAGAAGAATCTGCATTTTCTTTAAATTTCTGAAACTGTGCTTTGGAAATTCCGGATAAATTCAGTGAGGATGTATTTTTCGCTGCAATCTCTCCGTGATCTGTGAGAATGTAGCTGTATATGCGGGAATCCATAGCTGCAGGCTGCAGATAAGTGGTAAGCTCTGAAGTATCCAGTGCAATGCCGTAGGCGTATTCAAGAATACCGGTGGCCTGATTTTTCAGTGCCCGGACGCAGAGGATCACATCGGCGGATGGTTTTTTTGTTGACAGTATTTTAGGCAGCGGCATATTGGAAACCGGTATCCAGACAGAGGAGAAGCCTGAACCGGAAACAATATTTTTATCCAGACCATATGCAGAAAGCTCGTCTGTGGAAAAGAAGTACAGGCCTTCTTTTGAACCGAGCTGATCGGGCTGCAGAAAAACATATATATGGAAGAAATCGAATGTGGATTTATACAGCGAAATATTGTTTTTTACAGTGGTGAATTTTTTCAGTGCATCTACCTTATTAGAGGAAGGCTGATTTAGGGAGTACATTTGAAACTGTATGGTATCTGCTACATTTTCAACCTGACCGAGGCGGTCGTTCAGCTGAGAGACCAGCTGCTTGTCAGTCATTACGGCAGAATCGATGATACGATCTCTGGCAATGTTATAGGAAATGTGATAGCTGATGAAGGTCAGGGAAATCAGAGGTACCATAGTTGCGATCAGAAATGCGAGCAGGAGCTTATAGCGAAATGAGGAAAAAATGGGTGGGATACATTTGTGGAATTTCATAGTACATACTCTCCTTTATGTCGAAAACAAATTAATGAAACCGAATCCAGCTGTGAAAAAAAGCCGTTACAAATATAGATTATATAAAAGGATTATAAAAAATTAACAACAAAAATACAAGAGAACGAAAAATAATATAAATAAATCATAAAATATTGTATTTAGAATGAGGGGGCTCTCTGGTATCCTTAAACCATCAAAAACAGGTGTGGACAAACACGAAAATGTCCAGAAAGGAAGAAAGATATGAAGAAAAAAGTAATGAGTGCAGTTTTGGCAGCAGCGATGGTTGTGGGTATGGCAGGTAACGTGGTTACTGTTTCCGCAAAGGAAAAATATGATCTTACCTTATACAGCGTCAACACCACAGACCCGGATTTTGAGGACTGGCTTGCAAATGTGGAAGATGCCACGGGCCTGAACATTAATGTAATTGCGGCACCTACAGATACAGATACCCGTCAGCAGAAGATCACCACAATGCTTTCCACAGGAGATACTTCCGTGGATGTCATTGAGATCAACGATGAGATGAGCGCGGCATTTAAAAATTCCGGATGGCTGGAAGGACTGAATGATACAGTAATGACAGATGATATCATTGATCAGTTTGCTCAGGGATATGTAGAGGATATGATCACAGATAAGGACGGAAACATTATCGGTGTTCCAGGCTATGCAGGATATCTTGCATTCTGGGTAAATCAGGAGATCATGGATGAGGTCGGAATCAAGTCCATTGATACAAAAGAGGACTTCATGAAGTATATGAAGGCTGTTTCCAAGGATGGAAGATTCGGTTACGGCGGTTCCTGGGAGAAAACTTATGCATTTAACGAGCTTGCACAGTTTGTAAACATGTTCGGCGGCGATTATTTTGACTGGACCAAAGAGGAAAACAAGGAAGCGGTTCAGTTCCTCCATGATCTGGTTGCTGATAAAGAAACCTCCATTGAGCAGATTGCTGATAAATATGATCAGATGAATCCGAAGATCAATGACGGAAAATACGGATGCTGGTTTATGTGGGGCCTTGGAACAGATTATGCAAAGGCAGATATGCTTGGCGCAGATAAGATCCACATGGAAATGGTACCGGATTTCAGCGGTAAGGGAGAGCGTGCGATCTTTACAGATTCCTGGAGCTATGTTCTCAACAAAGCATCCAAGAATAAAGATGCAGCTGTGAAATTCCTTCAGTATATGGCTGATGAAGGCGGAATGGAAGCTTCCTATAAAGCATTTGACAGATATCCTGCAAGAAAGGATGTTGCAGAGAAGGTAGTTCCGGATTCTGACCCGGCAAAAGAAATGTACAGCAGATATGCAAATGAATGCAATGTACAGGGACGTCCACTGGTGGCACAGACAATGGAATTTATCAGCGATATGGGAACGATCTTCCAGTCCTGTATGAAAGACGAGATTACAGTTGATGAGTTCTGCAAGAAGGCTCAGGATGTGGTAGATATGTATAAGTAAAAGATATAAAAAAACAGCAATGTAAAGCAGAGGTAAAAGTCTGCTTTACATTGCTTGATGAACAGGGAGGAAAGTTCCATGACAATAAGTAAAAAAACTATGAAGTGGATACCATGGCTTTTGATCCTGCCGGTTGTACTGATCAGAGGCTTTACAACAGTATATCCCATTCTGATGACTGTGAAAAACAGCTTCTTTAATATCAGTATCCTTGCAGGTATCAATGAATTTATAGGCTTCAAGAATTACCTGAAGGTATTTTCTGATCCTAAAGTGCTTACATCGATCAGCTTTACGGCAATATTTGTGGTTGTTTCCATGATCCTGCATGTGATCCTCGGAGTTATTCTGGCACTGATCCTGAATATGAAATTCAAAGGCCGCCGTTTTCTGAGGACTATTGTGCTGATCCCATGGGCTATGCCAGCAGTAGTAGCCGGTATGGCTGCAAAATGGGCATTTAACAATGATTATGGTCTGATCAATGATTTTATCCGCTGGTTTGTACCGGGATACCAGAACAGCTGGCTGATCAATACAGGTACTGCAAGAGCAGCGGTAATTGCAATGGACCTGTGGAAGGATCTTCCGTTCTTTGCAATTCTTGTACTTTCCGGACTTCAGTTTATTTCCGGCGATATCTATGAGGCAGCAAAGGTAGACGGTGCAAACGGGATTCAGAGCTTTTTCCGGATCACACTTCCGCTGATCGCAAAAAATGTCCTGACTTTATGTATTCCGTTCACACTCTGGAGACTGACAACCTTCGATCTGGTTTATTCCATGACATCCGGAGGTCCTGGCGAGGATACTGCGCTGATCGCATACAGAATCACAACAGAAGCATTTACAAATCTAAACGTAGGATATGCTTCGGCGCTGGCTATGCTGCTGTTTGTTGTAATGGCGATCTTCAGCTGGCTGAATATACGTGTTATGAATAAGTTTGACAGTTAGGGGGGAATTATCGTGAAGAATACAGGAAAATATAATGTTTATCATGGAGTGATAGCTGTTGGAAGATGGGTTCTGTTTGCCATTGTGGCTTTTCTGATCCTGTTCCCGGTCTACTGGATCTTTATTTCTTCGATCACACCGGCAGGAGAACTGTTTAAAACACCGATTGATTATCTTCCGGATCATCCCACACTGGAAAGCTACACATTTCTGCTACAGAATGTCGGACTGCTTTCAAAGATTGGAAACACCGTACTGATCGTCGGTCTTACTCTTGTGATCAGCACCGTGCTGTGTGCAATGGCAGCTTATGGCTTTTCAAGATTTAACTCAAAGGGAGTTTCTGTTGCATTTGCATTTGTTCTGGCTACCATGCTGATCCCTGAGGTTGTTACAGCCCGCCCGCTGTATGAGTTTATGCAGAAGGTAAAGCTGTATGATACATATCCGGGACTTATCCTTCTTTATATCAGTACCGTTATACCGTTTACGGTTCTGATCCTCAGAAACTTTGTCGGTGAGATCCCGATCTCACTGGAGGAGGCAGCTGCTATTGACGGCGCATCTTTTTCACAGAGACTGTTTACGATCGTTCTGCCGCTGATGAAGCCGGCGATCGCTACGGTTTGCATCATCAACTTTATTACCTGTCTGAATAACTTTTTCACACCGTTGTTTTATTCAAATGGTATTCAGGTACTTTCTGTTTCCATCGTACAGCTTCCGTTACGTGACAACATGTATGGAGTTCCGTGGGATCTTGTCAGCGCCATGGGATGGATCATCCTTCTTCCGATCATTATCTTTGTAGCTGTTTTTGAGAAACAGATCATGGATGGTATCATGGCAGGTGGAGTAAAAGCGTAAATATTTTTAATTTCCAAAAGAGAGGAGAAAACAGATATGTATCAGGCATTTACAGGCGGACTGGGAGGAATCGCACTTGCAAAGCATGGAAAAAGCCGTGCGATCAACGCAGAAAATCCTCATGGAGAAAAAGGCAGAGGCGGTATGGCTGCAAGTCATCTCGGACCGTCCAGAAAAGGAAGCCCGTGTCTTAAGGATATTGAGCCGGGAGCTGTGGTAACTCTGGCAGAAATGGAAGGACCGGGACAGATCAATCATATTTGGATCACCGTCGACAACAAGACTACAGAGGCAGATTGCTTTGTACTGAGGGATCTTGTGATCCGTATGTACTGGGATGACGAGGAAACTCCTTCCGTGGAAAGTCCTCTGGGTGATTTCTTCTGCTGCGGATTCGGAAGAGAATGTTTTGTAAATTCTGTTCCGGTGGCTGTTGTTCCAAACAGGGGCTTTAACTGCTATTTCCCGATGCCGTTTAAGAAGAAAGCAAAGATCACACTGGAAAACCAGCATGCAAATAAAATCCCGGCTTTCTTTTATCAGGTAGATTACTGTCTCTATGATGAGCTTCCGGACGATATTGCTTATTTCCATGCGCAGTGGAGAAGGGAACGGTTGACAGAAAAAACAAAAGATTATACAATTTTGGATGGAGTAAAAGGAAAAGGCCATTATATAGGAACCTACATGGCACTTACCACACTGGAACGTTACTGGTGGGGCGAGGGAGAAATGAAGTTTTATATTGACGGAGATGAGGAGTATCCGACCATCTGCGGAACAGGAACGGAAGATTACTTTGGAGGTTCCTGGAGCTTTGCCAAACAGGTGGATGGAAAAACCGTGGAACAGAATTATAACACACCGTATCTGGGATATCCGTATTATTCTGCTCATGACGAACTGATCCACAATTTTTATCATAATGATGACTGCCCGCCAATGAGAGGCTTTTACAGATGGCATTTACAGGATCCAATCTGCTTTGAAGAGGATCTTCGCGTTACGATTCAGCAGATAGGCGTCGGATACCGTGGCCTGTTTGAACGACAGGATGATGTGGCAAGTGTAGCGTACTGGTATCAGACACTTCCTCATGCACCGTTCCAGCCGTTGATGTCAAAAGAGGATAGATGGCCCAGATAAAAAGGGTGGTAGAGATTGAAAAAACAGGTATTTTGCGGGGTATTTGCCCTGGCTCTGGCAGTGACAGGATGTGGAGTCCAGAAGAAGGAGGCTGCATCTGATATTGTGCCGGAGAACAGACAGGAACTGACGATCCTTCATGTGGATGCAGGCACAGAAGGCTTTGATTCTTTTATCAGCCAGGCGGAAAAAGATCTTGGAATAAAGATCCATATTGAAAAATGTCCGGCCAATGCGGACAATCGCCAGGCCAAAATAGCAACTCTTCTGACATCAGGAGATGATTCTGTTGATCTGATCACAGTAAATGATGAGATGATATCCGAATTTAAACATAAGGGATTTCTTCTTCCGTTGGAAGATACGGTTATGACAGAGGAGACAGCGGCGAATTTTCTGCAGGAATACCTGAAAGAAATATGCATGTCAGACGGACATATTTTTTCGGTACCGTTCAGGATGGATATCATGGCATTCTGGGTGAACCAGGAATTGCTGGATCAGGCTGGTCTGGACAGACTCTCCTGTCTCAGTGATCTTGAGATCCTTCAAAAAAAGCTTCAGAATACGGGAAAATATGCATATGGGGATGCATGGGAGATTTCTTACATATATAATAGTATCAGCGAGTATGTCGATTTTTTCGGAGGAGATTATACAGACTGGACGGATCCGAAAACAAGAGAAGCGGCAGAATATATGAAGCGAATGCTGGATACAGGGATGATATCAGAGGAGAATCTGATCGACCAGCATGACCAGCTGAATGAAAAATTTATAAACGGCCAGTATGGATGTATGTTTATGTATACCGGTGTGTTGAGTACTTTTCAGAATGCAGGCGTGTATGGAAAAGATAAGATCCATATGGCACCATTTCCGGAATTTGACGAGAAGGTGACCAATATCGCAACCTGGCAGTATGTACTGAATAAAAATTCTGATCATAAAGAAGCAGCTCTGAAGTTCCTTCAGTATGTGTCCGGATATGAGGCCAGCAAAAATTACGGACAGCTGACAAAAATGTGTCCGGCAAGACTGGATGTGATCGAGGATAAGAATTTTGATCTGGATGGCATTGAAATGATCCGGCAATATCTGAAAGATTATAAGCTGAAGGCAAGACCACTGTGTGCCGATTCCATAGAAGCTGTTTCGTCCATGGGAACGGAATTTCAGAAATATGTGCTGGGACAGAAAACAGAAGCGGAATTTTTTGCCGGGGCACAGAACTGCATAGACCAGTATTACAAAAAAGCATCGTACTGATGCTTTTTTTGCTGCGAAAAAATAAGAACTTTTTTTCAAAACATATTGACAAATATTTTACATGGTGATATCTTAAAGACTGTAGATGTTAGCACTCCACTAAAATGAGTGCTAACAGATATAAAAAAAGAATCAACATCCGTCAGGAAGAATAAAAAGGAAAGGAGATGGCTTCATGGAAGAGGTGTTGAATGAGCGCAAGCAAAAAATCTTAAAAGCAATCATCAAGACCTATATGGAGACCGGAGAACCGGTTGGTTCCAGGACCATTTCCAAGTATGCGGATCTCAATGTCAGTTCCGCAACGATCCGAAATGAAATGTCAGACCTGACAGATATGGGCTATATCGTCCAGCCTCATACCTCAGCAGGAAGGATTCCTTCAGATAAGGGCTACAGACTTTACGTCAATGAGCTGATGAAGGAGAAGGAAGCAGAGGTTGCAGAGCTGCGAGATCTGATCATTGAGAAGACAGATAAGATGGATAAGGTGCTTAAGAAGGTTGCAAAGGTTCTTGCTTCCAATACCAATTATGCTACCATGGTTTCCGTTCCGCAGTACAGCGGCAACAAGATCAAGTTCATCCAGCTGTCGAGAATGAGCGAGCTTCAGCTTGTGGCAGTGGTTGTCAGTGACAACAACACAGTCCGGAACCAGATCATCAATCTGGACGAGGAAATGGACGACCAGACGATCCTGAAACTGAATCTTCTTCTTAACACCAATCTCAATGGGATCCCGATCCAGGATATCAACCTTGGGATGATCGCCAGACTGAAGGAACAGGCAGGCAGCCACAGTGGTGTGGTGGCAACAGTTCTGGATGCAGTGGCAGCCACCATTCATGTGGAAGAGGAAGATATGGAGATCTATACTTCAGGTGCAACCAACATCTTCAAGTATCCGGAGCTTGCCGATAAAGAAAAGGCAACGGAGCTGATCTCCGCATTTGAGGAGAAGCATGAACTTGCCGATCTTGTAAAAGAACAGATGTCAGATGGAGAGAATACAGGAATCCAGGTTTATATCGGTGATGAGATGCCGATTCAGACCATGAAGGACTGCAGCATTGTAACTGCCAGATATGAACTGGGAGACGGAATGTACGGAACCATCGGGATCATCGGTCCCAAACGAATGGATTATGAGAATGTAGTGGACAGTCTGAAAGAGCTTAAGAATCATCTGGATGACGTTTTGAAAAAGAAGAAAACTTAGAAAGGCGGTAGAAAAAAAGTGTCGGAGGAAACAAAGAAAACATCCGAAGAGCAGGAAGCGGAGAAGGAAATCCCCGTAACTGACGGAGATCAGGAAGAAAAAAGCCTGACACCGGAGGGAGAAGATCTGCCGGAGGAAGAAAACAATACTCCAGGCGAAGAAGCTGCCTCAGAGGATAAAAAAGAAGAAAAATCAAAAACTTCCTTCTTCGGAAAGAAGAAAAAAGATAAATCTGAGCAGAAGGTGGAGGAACTTACCGATCGCCTGAAGCGTACCATGGCTGAATTTGATAATTTCCGTAAAAGAACGGAAAAAGAAAAATCCAGCATGTACATCATCGGAGCGAAAGAGATCGTTGAAAAGATCCTGCCGGTTGTGGATAACTTCGAAAGAGGTCTTGCACAGGCACAGGAAGGCGATGCTTTTGCAGATGGAATGAAAATGATCTACAAGCAGCTTACCACAACACTGGATGAGCTTGGTGTGAAGCCAATCGAAGCAGTGGGAAAGGAATTCAACCCGGATTTCCATAATGCAGTGATGCATGTGGAAGATGAAGAGGTTGGAGAGAACATCGTGGTGGAAGAGTTCCAGAAGGGTTACACCTACAAGGATTTCGTAGTACGTCACAGTATGGTAAAGGTTGCGAACTAACTGACAACAAACTTTATTTTAACAGATACAGACTAAAACAGGAGGAAAAAATCATGGGAAAGATTATTGGTATTGACTTAGGTACAACAAACAGCTGTGTAGCCGTAATGGAAGGTGGACAGCCAACAGTTATCGCAAATACAGAAGGCGCAAGAACAACACCGTCCGTTGTGGCTTTCACAAAGACAGGAGAGCGTCTGGTAGGTGAGCCTGCAAAACGTCAGGCAGTTACAAATGCAGACAGAACAATCTCCTCTATCAAAAGAGAGATGGGTACCGATTACCGTGTAACCATTGATGACAAGAAATATTCTCCACAGGAGATCTCCGCAATGATCCTTCAGAAACTGAAAAAGGATGCAGAGGCATATCTTGGTGAGAAAGTAACAGAGGCAGTTATCACAGTTCCGGCTTACTTCAACGATGCTCAGCGTCAGGCTACCAAAGATGCAGGTAAGATCGCAGGTCTTGATGTAAAACGTATCATCAACGAGCCTACAGCAGCAGCTCTTGCATATGGACTTGACAATGAGAAAGAGCAGAAGATCATGGTATACGACCTTGGTGGCGGTACATTCGATGTATCTGTGATCGAGATCGGTGATGGCGTTATCGAGGTTCTTTCCACAGCTGGTAATAACCGTCTTGGTGGAGATGACTTTGATAAGAAGGTCACAGATTACATGCTTTCCGAGTTCAAGAGAACAGAGGGCGTAGACTTAAGCAACGATAAGATGGCTCTTCAGAGACTGAAAGAGGCAGCTGAGAAGGCTAAGAAAGAGCTTTCTTCCGCAACAACAACAAACATTAACCTTCCGTTCATCACAGCAACAGCTGAAGGACCGAAGCATTTCGATATGAACCTTACAAGAGCTAAATTCGATGAGCTGACACATGATCTTGTAGAGTTGACAGCTGAGCCGGTTCGTCGTGCACTGTCTGATGCAGGTATCACAGCTTCTGAGCTTGGCCAGGTACTTCTGGTTGGTGGTTCTTCCCGTATCCCGGCAGTACAGGATAAAGTAAGACAGTTAACAGGCAAAGAGCCGAGCAAGAACCTGAACCCGGATGAGTGTGTTGCACTTGGTGCTTCCGTACAGGGTGGTAAACTTGCAGGTGATGCAGGTGCCGGTGATATCCTTCTTCTGGATGTTACTCCGCTGTCTCTGTCCATCGAGACAATGGGTGGTATCGCAACTCGTCTGATCGAGAGAAATACTACAATTCCTACAAAGAAGAGCCAGATCTTCTCCACAGCAGCAGATAACCAGACAGCTGTAGATATCAACGTTGTACAGGGTGAGCGTCAGTTCGCGAAAGACAACAAATCCCTCGGCCAGTTCCGTCTGGATGGAATCCCGCCAGCACGTCGTGGTGTTCCGCAGATCGAGGTAACATTTGATATCGATGCCAACGGTATCGTTAATGTATCCGCGAAAGACCTTGGAACAGGTAAGGAGCAGCACATCACAATCACAGCTGGTTCTAACATGTCCGATTCCGATATCGACAAAGCTGTCAAAGAAGCAGCTGAATTCGAGGCTCAGGATAAGAAACGTAAAGAGGCAATCGACACAAGGAACAATGCAGACTCCATGGTATTCCAGGTTGAGAATGCACTGAAGGAAGCAGGCGACAAGCTTGATGCAAACGATAAAGCAAGTGTTGAGGCAGACCTCAATGCACTGAAGGATCTTCTTGCACAGACAGCAAATGCTCAGGAGCTTACCGATTCTCAGGTTGCAGACATCAAGGCTGCACAGGAGAAGATGATGGAGAGCGCTCAGAAACTGTTTTCCAAGATGTATGAGCAGACTCAGGGAGCTCAGGGTCAGGCTGGTCCTGGACCGGATATGGGCAACATGGGCGGAAACGCTGGTGCCCAGGGCGGAAATGAAGCAGGATACGGCGATGATGTTGTAGATGCTGATTACAAGGAAGTCTAAGACAAGTAGGAAACAATTACAATGGCTGATAAAAGAGATTATTATGAAGTCTTAGGTGTGGATAAAAACGCCGATGACGCAACATTAAAAAAAGCATATCGTAAGCTGGCCAAGAAATATCACCCGGATGTAAATCCGGGTGATAAAGAGGCTGAGGCGAAATTCAAAGAAGCGACAGAGGCTTACTCCGTTTTAAGTGATGCCGATAAGAGAAGACAGTATGATCAGTTTGGTCATGCGGCATTCGAAAACGGTGGTGGAGGCGGAGCCGGCGGCTTTGGCGGATTTGACTTCAACGGTGCAGATATGGGAGACATCTTCGGAGATATCTTCGGAGACCTTTTCGGCGGCGGAGGCAGAACCAGACGGGCCAACAACGGACCGATGAAGGGTGCCAACCTTCGTGCACGTGTGAACATTACTTTTGAGGAAGCGGTTTTCGGATGCGAGAAAGAACTGGAGATCGTTCTGAAGGATGAATGTACCACATGTCACGGAACCGGAGCGAAACCTGGAACATCACCGGTCACATGTCCGAAATGTAAGGGCCAGGGTCAGATTGTTTACACCCAGCAGTCCATGTTTGGTATGGTACGTAATGTTCAGACCTGTCCGGACTGTAATGGAACCGGTAAGGTGATCAAGGACAAATGCAGTGCCTGCCGTGGAACAGGATATACCTCTTCCAGAAAGAAAATCCAGGTGTCTGTACCGGCCGGTATTGATAATGGTCAGTGTATCCGTATCCGCGAAAAAGGCGAACCGGGAACCAACGGCGGACCGAGAGGAGATCTGCTGGTGGAGGTAAATGTAGCCCGTCATCCGATCTTCCAGAGACAGGATATGAATATCTTTTCAACAGCTCCGATCACATTTGCACAGGCTGCACTTGGCGGGGAGATGCGTATCAATACGGTAGACGGTGAGGTTGCCTATGAGGTGAAGCCGGGAACACAGACTGATACAAGAATTCGTCTGAAGGGCAAAGGTGTTCCGTCATTACGTAACAAGAATGTTCGTGGTGATCACTATGTAACCCTGGTAGTCCAGACTCCGACAAATCTCAATGAGGAAGCAAAGAAAGCTCTGGAAGCTTTTGATGCGGCATGTGGAAACCGTCCGTCAGAGGACAGCACATCCGAGACTTCCGAAAAAACTGAAAAGAAGAAAAAAGGTTTCCGTGAGAAAGTTAAGGAAATGTTCGAGGAATAAATAAAGTGAAAACAGGAAAGAGGCACAAAATGCCTCTTTCTTTTTTTTCTGTATTCGTGTATATTAAAAGAAGTGCCCGTTTTCGGGACAATAGAAAACAGGCGACAGACAGGAACGAAAATCCGTAAATGTGTATACAGCATAAGGAGATATAGAAATATGAAATGGAACCGTTTTACACTTAAGACAAAAACAGAGGCAGAGGATATTGTGATCTGTACACTTGCCGAGGTGGGAATTGAAGGTGTGGAGATCCAGGACAAGCAGCCGCTGACCGATGAGGACAAGGCACAGATGTTTGTGGATATCATGCCGGAAGGACCTGCAGATGACGGGATCGCATATCTGAACTTCTATCTGGAAGAGGATGCGGATACCGAGGCGATCCTGAAAGATGTGAAAGCTGCACTTGAGGATCTGAGAAGCTTTGTGGATATCGGAGAGGCAACCATCACAGAATCCCAGACAGAGGACAAAGACTGGATCAATAACTGGAAACAGTACTTCCATCAGTTCTATGTAGACGACATTCTGATCGTACCGTCTTGGGAAGAAGTGAAGGCAGAAGATAAAGACAAGATGATCCTTCACATTGATCCGGGAACTGCCTTTGGTACAGGAATGCATGAGACTACCCAGCTGGTGATCCGTCAGCTGAAGAAATTTGTGAAGCCGGGAATGGAGATCCTTGATGTGGGAACCGGAAGTGGAATCCTGGGGATCGTTGCACTGAAGCTTGGTGCAGGCCATGTGGTTGGTACAGACCTTGATCCCTGTGCAGTTCCGGCAGTGTCTGAGAACAAGGAAGCCAACCAGATCGAGGAGAAGTCCTTTGACATGATGATCGGAAACATCATTGATGACAAAGAAGTTCAGGATCAGGTCGGATATGAGAAATATGATATCGTAACTGCAAATATCCTGGCAGATGTTCTGGTACCGCTGACTCCGGTGATCGTTGCACAGATGAAAAAAGGCGCTTACTACATTACATCAGGTATCCTGGATGTAAAGGAGGATGTCGTAGTGAAGGCTGTAAAAGACGCCGGACTGACTCTTGTTGAGGTGACTCATCAGGGCGAGTGGGTATCTGTGACAGCAAGAAAGGACTGATCTCATGCAGCGATTTTTTGTGGAACCTCATCAGATCGACAGGGACAGACATGAGATCCGTATCACAGGAAATGATGTCAATCATATCGTGAATGTACTCCGCATGAAAAAAGACGAGGAGCTCTGGATCAGCGATAAGGAAAAAGAATATCACTGTGTGATCGAAAACACGGGTGAGGATGAAGTCCTGCTTCATATCCTCTATGCACAGGAGCCGGATTATGAGCTGAAGAACCGTATTTATCTCTTTCAGGGACTACCGAAAGCTGATAAGATGGAGCTGATCATCCAGAAGGCAGTAGAGCTTGGAGCATATTCCATAGTTCCTGTTTCAACCAGGCGCTGCGTGGTAAAACTGGATAACAAAAAAGCAGAAAAAAAAGTATTCCGCTGGCAGCAGATCGCAGAAAGTGCGGCAAAACAATCCAAACGTATGCTGGTGCCGGAGGTACATTCCGTGATGACCTTTAAAGAAGCCCTTGTCTATGCAAAAGAACTGGACGTTCTATTGATCCCTTATGAACTTGCAAAGGGAATGAAAGAGACGAAAGAACTGATCCGGTCGATCGAACCGGGAAAAAGCATCGGTGTCTTTATCGGCCCTGAGGGTGGTTTTGAAGAGCAGGAAGTGGCAGATGCCATGGAAGCCGGTGCGAAACCGATCACCCTGGGACACCGGATCTTACGGACAGAAACCGCGGGACTCGCAGTACTTTCTGTTCTGATGTTTCAACTGGAGGATGAATAGATTATGGAAGCATATTTTGACAATTCCGCGACAACGAGATGCTTCGATGAAGTAAAGGATATTGTCTGCAAAACCATGACAGGAGATTTCGGAAATCCTTCTGCCATGCATAAAAAGGGAGTGGAAGCGGAGAATTATGTCCGCAGAAGTGCCCAGACCCTTGCAAAATTACTGAAAGTGAATGAAAAAGAGATTCTTTTTACCTCCGGTGGAACAGAATCGGACAATCTTGCTATTATCGGCGGCGTGGAAGCCAACAAGCGTATGGGAAACCATATCATTACAACGGCAGTGGAGCACGCGGCAGTGGCCCAGCCTTTTGCCTATCTGAAAGAACAGGGCTATGAGGTGACCATTCTTCCTGTGGATCATCAGGGAGTTGTGAAACTGGATGCACTGGAAGCAGCTCTGCGCCCGGATACGATCCTGGTGTCTGTGATGTATGTGAACAATGAAGTGGGAGCTGTGATGCCGGTAGAAGAGATCGGAAAGCTCGTCCACGAAAAAAGCCCGAAAGCACTTTTTCATGTAGATGCCATCCAGGCGTTCGGAAAGTATCGTATCTATCCAAAAAAGCTGGGGATCGATCTTCTTTCTGTGAGCAGCCACAAGATCCATGGACCAAAGGGCGTAGGCTTTCTCTATATTAACGAAAAAGTAAGAGTACAGCCGCAGATCCTTGGCGGCGGACAGCAGAACGGTATGCGTTCCGGAACAGACAATGTGCCGGGGATCGCAGGCCTTGGCGTTGCCGCAGATATGGTATACACAGATTTTGATAAAAAGATACAGCACCTCTATGCTCTGAAGGTGCGGATGGCAGAGGGACTTTCAAAGCTTGGCGATATCACTGTCAACGGAATGCCGTTAATGGAGGGAGCGCCACACATCATGAGTGTAACCTTCCACGGAGTACGGAGTGAGGTTCTTCTCCATACGCTGGAAGAATTCGGAGTATATATTTCCGCAGGAAGTGCATGCTCCAGTCATAAGAGAAAACCAAGTGCAACACTGACAGCTATAGGCTTGAGCAGAGCCGATGTGGAAAGTACCGTTCGCATCAGCTTCTGTGAGGAAAATACCTTTGAAGAGGTAGATTACTGCCTGGAAGTACTGGGAAAAACAATTCCGATGCTGCGCAGGTATGCACGTCGATAGAGAATACAGAAGAAAGGGATTTTTATGTTAGTACATGCATTTCTGATTAAATATGCGGAAATTGCCCTTAAGGGAAAAAACCGCTATCGTTTTGAAGATGCTCTCGTACATCAGATGGAGATCGCACTCTCCAAGATCGAGGGAGATTTTGAAGTAAAAAAAGAGCAGGGAAGAGTTTATGTATTCTGCCCGGAGAATTATGATTACGATGAGGCTGTAGATGCGCTGCAGCATGTATTCGGTATTGTAGGCATCTGCCCGGTTATGATCTATGAAGAACAGGGCTTTGAGAAGCTTGCCGAAGATGTTGTGGGTTATATGAAGCAGTGGCATCCGGACTTTAACGGAAGCTTCAAGGTCTGGACACGCCGCGCAAAGAAATCCTATCCGATCAGCTCCATGGAAGTCAGTGCTGAGCTTGGCGGACGTATCCTGGATGCGTTCCCGGAGGCGAGTGTAGATGTTCATCATCCGGAGCTGGATCTTTCTGTTGAGATCCGTGACAAGATTTACGTATATTCCCAGACCATTCCGGGCGCGGGCGGAATGCCCATCGGAACAAACGGAAAAGCCATGCTTCTTCTTTCCGGTGGGATCGACAGTCCGGTTGCCGGCTATATGATCGCAAAACGTGGTGTCAAGATCGATGCGGTATATTTCCATGCACCGCCCTACACCAGTGAGCGCGCAAAACAGAAGGTAGTGGATCTTGCCCGCCTGGTAGCCAAATACAGCGGACCGATCCGTCTCCATGTAGTTAACTTTACAGATATACAGCTTTATATTTATGATCAGTGTCCTCATGATGAGCTTACTATTATCATGAGAAGATATATGATGCGTATTGCCGAGCATTTCGCTAAAAAAGACCGTTGTCTCGGACTTATCACAGGTGAGAGCATCGGACAGGTTGCAAGCCAGACCTTACAGAGCCTTGCTTCTACAAATGAGGTCTGTACACTTCCGGTATACCGTCCGGTGATCGGTTTTGATAAAGAGGAGATCGTCCGTATTTCCAGAAAGATCGATACCTTTGAGACTTCTATTCAGCCGTTTGAGGATTGCTGTACCATCTTTGTAGCGAAACATCCTGTAACAAAGCCGAATCTTAAGGTGATCCGCCGTTCTGAGCAGAAGCTTTCTGAGAAGATCGATGAGCTTATGGAAACGGCTCTGAATACCACAGAGATCATTGAAATTCAGTGATCCGTTTTTAGATAAGAAAAAACAAACAGGGAACCTCGCTGCAGAGGTTCCCTGGAATTACCGATATATCAGGAAAAGGGAGTTCATTGAGAACAGAAGGATTCTGAAAGCATGAAAAAAGAGGAACTGTATCCGATACAGTTCCTCTCAAATATACAGTATAGATTAGTCGATTGTATATTTGGAAATAATCTGCATTACGTTATCCAGAGCAGCGCCATCTGCATGGATGTTGAGGTCGATCGGCTTGGAAAGATCCAGGCTGAAGATACCCATGATGGATTTTGCATCGATCACATATCTTCCGGATACTAAATCAAAATCGCAGTCGAATTTGCTGATCTCGTTTACGAATGCTTTCACCTTATCGATGGAATTCAGTGAGATTTTAGCTGTTTTCATTATAATAACCTCCCTTGATAAATTTTTGTTATTTTACAGCTTTCATCTTACCTGTCAGTACCCAAAAAGTCAAGGTGAAAAGAGATAAAAATTGTTTTAATAATTAGTTAAAGTGTAAAAAAAGTGAGGGAAAATGGGAAATAAAGTTGCATTACACAACCTGGGCTGCAAAGTAAATGCCTATGAGATCGAGGCCATGCAGCAGCTTCTGGAGGAGGCGGGATATGAGATTGTGCCTTTTGAGCCGGGAGCGGATATTTATGTGATCAATACCTGCACAGTAACCAATATTGCAGACAGAAAATCAAGACAGATGCTCCACAAAGCAAAAAAAATGAATCCGGAAGCGATCGTGGTGGCAACGGGCTGTTATGTACAGACCGGTGGCGAGAAACTGGAAAAAGACGAAGCCATTGATCTTGTTCTGGGAAATAATCAGAAGATCAATATTGTGGAGGCACTGGCCGAATATGCGGAAAACAAACCGGGCCATGGTTCCCATGTGATCAAGATCAATCAGACAAAAGAGTATGAGGAACTTTCCATTGATCATACAGCAGAACATGTAAGGGCATATATCAAGGTTCAGGACGGATGCAATCAGTTCTGTACGTATTGTATCATTCCCTATGCAAGAGGCCGTGTCAGAAGCCGGAATATTGAAAGTGTGCTGAAGGAGGTCCGTGCACTTGCGGAAAAAGGGTATAAGGAAGTGGTCCTTACAGGAATCCATTTAAGCTCCTATGGAGTGGATTTCCCGGAGGAGAAAAAAGAGACGCTGCTTTCTCTGATCCGTGCTGTGCATGAGATCGAAGGGATCAGGCGTATCCGTCTGGGATCGCTGGAACCGGGAATCGTTACAAGAGAATTTGCGGAAGGGATCGCGGCGCTGCCGAAGGTATGCCCGCATTTCCATCTTTCCCTGCAGAGTGGATGTGATGAGACCCTGGAGAGGATGAACCGCAGATACAGAAGCGGGGAATACAGAGAGCGCTGTGAGCTTTTAAGAGAAGTGTATGGAAATCCGGCACTGACAACGGATGTGATCGTAGGCTTTCCGCAGGAATCGGAGGAAGAATTCCGGAAATCCTATGATTTTGTGGACAGCATCCGTTTTTACGAGACTCATATCTTCAAATATTCCAGAAGACAGGGAACAAAGGCGGCTGCCATGGACGGACAGCTGACAGAGGCGGAGAAATCCTTCCGCAGTGAGAAGATGATCGAGCTGCATCATCGTCATGCAGGGGATTATGAGAAATCCATGCTTGGCAAAAACCTGGAGGTACTGATTGAGGAAGAGTATACAAAGGATGGACGGACCTGGTATCTGGGACACAGCCGGGAGTATATAAAAACTGCTGTACCGAAATCGGAAGCTTATGGCGTAAATGATATCGTAATCGTAAAGGCAGAAGGCTTTCTTGAAGAGCACATCATGACCGGTGAAGCCGTGGAGTGAAGAACGGGATCGTATGTTGAAAGGTTGTTTGTTCACTGGTAATATTTTGCGAAGCGTGTTACTGAGAACGGAGTGAACAGTAACGTTGACAGTTTGTATTCGCAATCCTCGTTAAATTTAAGATTGTAATTTATGTAAATTTATATTAAAATAAAAAAGAATATATTTTAAGGACGTGAGAGACAATGGCAGAGAATAATCTGGGAAATACACAGTATTTCAGAACAAAACCGGATCAGGAGCTTCAGGTAAAAGAAGTCCTGGATCTGGTGTACAATGCAATGGATGAGAAGGGCTACAATCCGGTGAATCAGATCGTAGGATATATTATGTCCGGAGACCCGACCTACATCACAAGCCACAAGGGTGCGCGAAGCATGATCATGAAGGTGGAGCGTGATGAGCTGGTAGAGGAGCTTCTCACCGAGTATATCAAGAATAAGTCCTGGGAACGGTAATATGAGAGTACTGGGACTGGACTATGGCTCGAAGACCGTTGGGGTTGCAGTGAGCGATCCCCTTGGTCTGACAGCCCAAGGTGTGGAAACCGTATGGCGCAAGCAGGAAAACAAGCTTCGTCGTACTCTGGCACGTATTGAAGAGATCATTTCGGAGTATCAGGTTACGGAGATCGTTCTGGGATACCCGAAAAATATGAACAATACAGTAGGAGAGCGGGCCGAGAAATCTCTGGAGTTTAAGGAAATGCTGGAGAAACGTACGGGTCTGCCTGTTGTTATGTGGGATGAGAGACTGACTACCATGGCGGCAGACCGTACTCTGGAGGAGACCGGTGTGCATAAGGAAGACCGTAAACAGTATCTGGATCAGGTAGCAGCAGTCTTTATCCTGCAGGGATATCTGGATGCTGCCGCATACAGAAGAGAGCAGCAGGAAGGCGTGGAAGAATGATCGGAAACGCAAATAGATATTTTGAGCGGATCAGGTAGCAAATGCGGATTGTGAATATCCGCTTGACAAGAACGGATAAGGAAGAATTAAATATGGAAAAAATAATATTTCAGTCAGACGACGGCACAGCTGCTGAGTTTTACGTAGAGGAGCAGACCAATATTGCGGGTGTGACTTATCTTTTGGTGTCCGATTCACAGGATGAGGAAGCAGACGCATATATTCTGAAGGATATTTCAGCTCCGGGAAGCACAGAAGCCTGTTATGAGATGGTCGAGGATGATGACGAACTTCAGGCTGTATATGCAGTTTTTCAGCAGATGCTGGATGACGTGAATTTTGAATGGAGGAGCGATTTTTGAAAAGCGAGAACAACGATGACAACAAAAATGCGGAGAGCAGAGTACAAGTTTCCGCAGGCGGTACCAGAAGAACCGCAGCAAGACAAAAGAATGCCGGATCAAGAACAAGACAGTATCGTGGTGGCAGCAAAAACCGTCAGGATAAGCCTTTCCGGCCAACAGCAAAGAAAACGGCAGCCGGTGGCGTTGTAAAAAACAGCAGAAACACACAGAAACCGGCAAAGACCGGCGGCAGGCCATCCGGTCGGAAAACCGGCCGCAGAACAACATCCAAGCTTAAGATCATACCACTTGGCGGTCTGGAGCAGATCGGAATGAACATTACCGCTTTTGAGTATGGCGACAGTATTGTAGTTGTAGACTGTGGTCTTTCTTTCCCTGAGGACGATATGTTGGGAATCGATCTGGTCATTCCGGATGTAACATACCTTAAGGAAAATATTTCCAAGGTGAAGGGATTTGTGATCACTCATGGACATGAGGATCATATCGGAGCTCTTCCGTATGTGTTGAAAGAGATCAATGTTCCGATCTATGCTACCAAGCTGACACTGGGACTGATCCGCAACAAACTGAAAGAGCATAACCTTATGCGTTCTACCAAATTGAAAGAGGTAAAACACGGGCAGGTGATCAATCTTGGGGATTTCGCTGTGGAATTTATCAAAACGAATCACAGTATCCAGGATGCATCCGCACTTGCTATTTATTCACCGGTGGGAATCGTGATACACACAGGAGACTTTAAAGTTGATTATACACCGGTATTTGGAGATGCCATAGATCTGCAGCGTTTTGCAGAGATCGGCAAGAAGGGTGTGCTTGCACTGATGTGTGAGAGTACCAATGCAGAGAGACCGGGATTTACAATGTCCGAGCGTACAGTGGGACATGTATTTGATAATCTTTTTAATGAGTACCGGACATCCAGGATCATCATTGCAACCTTTGCATCCAACGTGGATCGTGTGCAGCAGATCATTAATACTGCATACCGGTTCGGAAGAAAGGTTGCTGTGGAAGGCCGCAGTATGGTCAATGTTATTTCCGTAGCGTCAGAGCTTGGCTATCTGCAGATCCCGGAGAACACACTGATCGAGATCGATCAGGTGAAGAATTATCCGGACGACAAGGTGGTTCTGATCACAACCGGAAGCCAGGGTGAGTCCATGGCGGCACTTTCCCGTATGGCAGCCAATATCCATAAGAAGATCACGATCAAGCCTAACGATACCATCATTTTCAGCTCCAATCCGATCCCCGGAAATGAAAAGGCAGTTTCCAAGGTCATCAACGAACTGTCTATGAAGGGAGCCAAGGTTATTTTCCAGGATGTCCATGTTTCCGGACATGCCTGCCAGGAGGAGATCAAGCTGATCTACTCCCTCGTAAAACCGAAATATGCCATTCCGATCCATGGTGAGTACCGTCATCTGACTGCACAGAAACACATTGTGGAAGATCTGGGAATCCCGAAGGAGAATATTTTTATCCTTTCTTCCGGAAATGTTCTGGAGTTGGACGGACAGGATGCCAAGGTGACAGGAAGCGTTCATACAGGTGCGATCTTCGTAGACGGACTTGGCGTTGGCGATGTGGGAAATATCGTACTCCGTGACCGTCAGCACCTGTCTGAAGATGGAATCATGATCGTAGTTATGACACTGGAGCGCCACAGTAATGTAGTTCTCGCAGGTCCGG
Source organism: Ruminococcus sp. AF17-12 (assembly GCF_003479245.1). Classification (NCBI taxonomy): domain Bacteria; kingdom Bacillati; phylum Bacillota; class Clostridia; order Eubacteriales; family Oscillospiraceae; genus Ruminococcus; species Ruminococcus sp. AF17-12. Next base: position 2,969 of record NZ_QUGY01000007.1, on the reverse strand, counting down.
ATATCGTTTCCAGAGGTTTTGTGTATGTAAGAGAATCTGAGGATCTTATGGAGCATGCCAGACAGGTTGTGGAAACTGCACTGGATTCCTGCCTGGAGAACAATATCACGGACTGGGGCAAGATCAAAACCGAGGTCAAGGATGCCCTTGGAGAGTATCTGTGGAAACGGACCAAGAGAAATCCTATGATCCTGCCTATCATTATGGAGGCGTAGGTTCATGGATGAGATCAGCATGGAGATCGAGAAGCTTCTCGATGCTGTGCACAGAAGCGATGAATATCAGGAATATCAGAAACAGGCAGCCCAGCTTGAAGCGGATCCTGAGCTAAAAGCCAGAGTGATGAGATTCCGTGGAGATAATTTCAGACTGCAGAATCATTCAGACAAGGATGAGCTGTTCCATATTGCGGAACAGCTCAATCAGGAGTCTGCAAGTCTGAGACAGAACCTGAAAGTAAATGCCTATCTCGACGCAGAGCTTGCGCTGTGCAGACTGATGCAGCGGATATGCAGGACGCTGGTGGACGGGATCGACATACAGATTCCTGACTTATAGGAGGAAAGACTATGGCAGACACAAGAGACAAGGTTGGCAGGGCCGGCGTTTTTCTGGCTGGAGGGGTATTTAAAACCGCTGTATATATCTTTATTATCGTATTTCTGATCTGGGTTGGAAAATCAGCATATCAGTTTGGCTACGATGTGTTTAACCAGCAGGCTATGAGCCCGGGAGAGGGACAGCAGGTCACGGTAGTCATAAAAGAAGGTGCCTCTGCATATAAAGTAGGCAAGACACTGGAGCAGAAGGGTCTTATCAAGGATGCGCTTGCATTTACCATACAGGAAAGAATGTCCTCATATCACGGACAGATCAAAGCAGGTACATACCTTCTCAGTACAGCTTATACACCGACCAGGATCATTGCAGTGCTGTCAGGAGAAGAGAGCAAGGAAGGATCGAACAGCCAGTGATCGTAGAAGAACGCATGCAGACCTATATCAATTCACTGGATATGGGGAATACTCCATTTCTGCAGGAGTTGGAGACAAAGGCACTTGCAGACCGGGTGCCGATCATCCGGAGAGATATGCAGAGCTTTATGAGGATGCTTCTGGCACTGAAACAACCGAAGCGCATTTTGGAGGTGGGGACTGCCGTAGGCTTCTCCACACTTCTTATGTGTGAGTATGGGCCGGAAGATATGGAAATTGTTACCATAGAGAATTATGAAAAAAGAATTCCTGTCGCAAAGGATAATTTCAGGCGCGCAGGAAGAGAGTCACAGATCACGCTTCTGGAGGGAGATGCCGGAGAGATCCTGAAGAATCTTACCGGAACCTTTGATATGATCTTCATGGACGCAGCCAAGGGCCAGTATATCCACTGGCTTCCTGACGTGCTGAGACTGATGAAAGAGGGAAGCGTGCTGGTATCTGACAACGTGCTGCAGGAAGGGGATATTATTGAATCTCATTATCTTGTGGAACGGCGTAACCGTACAATCTATAAAAGAATGAGAGAATATCTCTGGCAGCTGACTCACAGTCCGGTGCTTCGTACATCGGTGCTTCCTCTTGGAGACGGAGCGGCTGTAAGTGTAAAAACAGGAGAACAGGTTTATGAAACGACCAGAACTATTGGTTCCGGCGAGCAGCCTTGAGGTTTTAAAGGTTGCCGTCATATATGGTGCAGATGCTGTTTACATCGGCGGAGAAGCTTTTGGACTTCGTGCAAAGGCTAAGAATTTTTCAAAAGAAGATATGTGTGAGGGAATCGCATTTGCCCATTCCCATGGTGTAAAGGTTTATGTGACAGTAAACATCCTGGCGCATAACCGTGATCTTGAGGGTGTAAGGGAATATCTTCAGGAACTGAAGGAGATCGGACCGGATGCACTGATCATCGCAGATCCGGGAATCTTTATGTATGCAAAGGAAATCTGCCCGGAGATTGAGCGTCACATCAGTACACAGGCAAATAATACCAATTATGAGACTTACCGTTTCTGGTATAACCTTGGTGCCAAACGTGTGGTAAGTGCAAGAGAGCTTTCTCTGGAAGAGATCCGGGAGATCCGGGCACATATTCCGGAGGATATGGAGATTGAAACGTTTATCCACGGCGCCATGTGCATTTCCTATTCCGGAAGATGTCTTCTCAGTAACTTTATGGCAGGAAGAGATGCCAATCAGGGAGCCTGTACCCATCCCTGCAGATGGAAATATTCTGTTGTGGAGGAGAAGCGTCCGGGAGAATATATGCCGGTATTTGAAAATGAGAGAGGAACTTTTATTTTTAATTCCAAGGATCTCTGTATGGTAGAACATATGGAAGATATCCTTACAAGCGGTATTGACAGCCTGAAGATCGAAGGACGTATGAAAACAGCTCTTTATGTGGCAACAGTGGCAAGAACCTACCGCAAAGCCATTGACGACTGTATGGAAAGTCCGGAAAAATATCATGCAAATATGCCATGGTATCAGGAGCAGATCTCAAACTGTACCTACCGTCAGTTTACCACCGGATTTTTCTACGGAAAGCCGGATGAGAATACCCAGATCTATGACAGCAACACATATGTAAGAGAATACACATATCTTGGATTTGCAGAAGAGATCGATGAGAGAGGTCTGGCAAGACTGACACAGAGAAACAAGTTTTCTGTAGGAGAGACCATTGAGATCATGAAACCGGACGGAAGGAATATTCCGGTCACAGTGGAAGCCATTTATAATGAAGAGGGCGAAGCTATGGCGAGTGCACCACATGCTCAGCAGAGGATCTATGTGAAACTGACTGAGATGCCGGAGGTATTTGATATTCTCCGAAGAGGTGAATGATCCGAAAGGGTGGATAAGAGAGTAAAGGGGAGAACGAAAAGAACGTTCTCCCCTTTACTGATTCTTTGTGTGACAGTAAAAATAAACCCCCTGCTATGCAGGGGGAGGGAAGATCTTTAGATA